>JBOIEG010000699.1:0-3023 GCA_050740915.1 Gammaproteobacteria bacterium
TCACTCGGTCCCCCTTATGACTAGAGTCAATCGTGCTTGATTGCTCTATGGGATCGAGTGAAACCTCGTTAGTTCCCCTTATAATTCAATAAGTTTAAAGATCCTACGTATGAACAACCCTTAACGACAAGCGTCCCATATTTGTGATGAGCCAGACTTGTGTTTCCCCACTGAGAATGGAGGAAACGCATCATGTACAGCAGCGCAAATAGCGCCGAGATCGGCGCCAACCACAATCCGTGGAACAAGGGCCGGCTGATCGGGCCGAAACCCCCATTGAAACTCCGAGAGATCTGGGCGATCCGGATCCGACTGCAATTGGCCCAGCGTGTTCGAGATCTCGCCCTGTTCAATCTCTCCATCGACAGCAAGCTTCGGGGCTGCGATCTCGTTAAACTTCAGGTACGCGATGTCGCGCCGAGCGGTCGAGTAATTCCCCGGGCAACGGTCATGCAGCAGAAGACGGGGCAACCCGTCAAGTTTGAATTGACCGAGCAAATGCGAGAAGCGGTCGAGGCCTGGATCGCCAAGGCGCAACTTAGCTCCAGTCAATTCCTATTTCCTAGCCGCATGACCCGGTCACCGCATATCTCGACCCGGCAGTATGCGCGGATCGTGAAATCATGGGTCACTCGCATCGGATTGGACCCCGGCGATTACGGAACCCACTCGATGCGCCGCACCAAGGCTACACTGATCTACCGGCGAACCAAGAATCTCCGGGCGGTTCAGTTGTTGCTCGGTCATACTAAGCTGGAGAGCACGGTCAGATACCTCGGGATCGAGGTCGATGATGCCCTAGAGATGTCTGAGCAGACCGAAGTCTGAAACCATTGAAACCGGCAGGGCCGCCCAGTGCGGTCGCTTGCCGGCCAGTTTCAGCCACTCGCGTTACCGCGTGGCCGGCAGCACAGCGTCGCAGCACACTGCCCGATCTCCACGGGGCGCGAACTGGGCTTGCATCGATTACGGCATGTCGAGGCCGAGCTCTTCGACGTAGTTCGGAGTGACGCGATTTCGCTCCCTTATTCGCTGTTCCAGCTTGCCAATCTGATGCACGAGCTTGGCATCATTGCTGTCCACAAGCGACTTCGCCTTGAGCAGCAGATGCTGCGCACGAACGAAGTGGTTAGTCAACATCAATTTCGCTGCCAAGTTGTAGCATGCTCGGGCGACGTCGGCCCTGAGGTTTGCGGCTTCGAACGCGGCTACAGCCCTCTCAAGGTACTGAAAGCACATCCGCTTCGACACCAGGATCTTCTTTCGGCTCTCCCGATCGTAGAGGAAGTACGTCAGATTCCAGCGTCGGACAAAACGCAGATTGAATATTTTCGCCCGAATCCTCCCTCCGCGTTGAAGGTCAAGGCAGTCCAAAAAGAACCAGGTGCTGTAGTAGTCACCAATGGACTCGAAAAGCTGCCCGCGGACACGGTGATCTGTGCATTCTTCAGCCAGCTTTTCTACTAGGGTTGCCGTCGATGCGATTTCCTTCTCAATGTCCACCCGCCGTTTGCTAATAGCATCGTATTCTTTCTTGTCTCGCTCCAAGGAGAAATCGATCCACTTAAACACACGCGCTGACAAAGTTAGGTTCTTCATCCGATGAACCAGTAGCGAAAGGTGATTCAGCAGATAGAAGACCTTTCGCGAAAGGAGGTATGCCCGTTCATCACTCAGACCAAGATGAGCGGCCGTCTCGATACCTTTATCAGCGAGCAGAACAAGCTTGTCGTTTTCTGTGATCGGGTTAAGAGCGACAAGGAGTGCGAATATAGCGTTTAGCCGCGTCACACGATTGCGCGACTCGCACAACGGCCAAAGGAGCTTCCATGCGTCCTCTGCGTTACCTTGATCGATGAGCTGTCGCGCCCTATCGAGCGCGTCTTCTTCGGACATAGTGTTTGCGCGCACGAAGGCGTTGACAGCTTGCCATCGCTTCGTGTTTCAGGTATCGCCAGACAAAGACAGGATCGAGGGGTAACCGACGGAACCATCGTCGCTTAAGCTTCTGAGAGTTCGCGATGAAATACTGATGAGAATGTCCAAAAACCATGCGATTGGACTCATGCACGGTGTCCTCGCCGACCTCCACGTAGCCCCGCAGATTGTTGATCCAACTAAAACAGACCGAGATTTCCGGCGACAGAGGCATGCGAACCTCGACATGCTTCTGCTTCAGTCCAGGCCCAAGAATGCGTTGAAACTGGAGGGCGCTGTTGAAGAGGAACGCGGGAGCATCTGATGCAATGAACGACGCACGTCCGTCGCTGCATAGGAACGCTGCGTTCATTTGAAACAGAATTTTCGTAATTTCTGGAATCATGGCCATGACGCTCAGCTTGTGTGCGTGTTCTTTGTTTGCCCTCCATTCTTCTGACGTTTTCGGCGACATCCCATGCGCGTTTTCCAGCTTCGTCACGTTCTCCACGACTTGATCAATAAACCCCTCGATATTCTCTTTTTGCTTCAGCGTTCGCTGGAGCATCGCCGCCACGAATGCACAGAATAGGATGTGCTCTTCTGGCGACAACGGCCTTTTCTTACTGATCTTTCGCTCAAAGATAGACGAGTACTCGCTCTCGATTTGAGCCAGTGTTTTCTCGATCGTGTAGTTGCCTTTTAGGGTGTAGAAATCCGTCTCGGCCAGAATGTTCTTCGGCGCTTTTTTCCGTCCGCGGCGCTGGTCGCGTTCGAATATCCAAACGTACGGCTCTTGCCCAGGAGGCGTGCGCGGATCAACGAACTGTTTCAGGTAGCACCGCGGAATAATGTGTTGGTTTTTCGGGACTGACATTGAACCGTCCCGGGAATCCCGGAGGTTGGATGCTGTGAGTCGGACTCTCGACGCAAGTTTAACACCGCCTTCTGGAAAACCGAACGTCGCAAACGGGTCGCGGTACTAAACCGCTCGCGCGGTAGTTAGTGTAGGGAGGTGTTTGCCAGTTCTCGCTGAGTTTGCGTAGCTGTATAGCAAGATGGGTCTGCCCTGTGTTGAGGTTGTTGTTGCCACACACCAACCAACG
>JBOIEG010000700.1:0-1190 GCA_050740915.1 Gammaproteobacteria bacterium
AAGGTTTTTTGAAGTCGAGCTTGAGCACGGCCTTGGTGGGTGGCGTTGACTCGATGATCTCCATGCGTCCTTCACCGACGCTTTTGTTACCGCGCCACTCATAAACTGCGCCTTGGCCGCTCTCGGCACCGCCGTAAGTGCGTTTGAGCGCGGGATCCATCTTCTCCCAGGGCGACCAGGTCTCCCACATGCGAAAGCCGTTGATGAGCGCGAAAATTTTATCCGGCGGCGCCTCGATGATCGCCGTGCGCTCGATACGGAAGGTGTCAGGCTTGGTCGCGGCATAGATGAGCAACGCGGCGATCAGTACTTACGAACGCGATGGCTATTATTTTGAACATTGATTTTCTCCTTATGATTTCCGTTAATGACGCACCGCCTATTGACCCTGGATCATGAGTTACCCAAAAGGCCTACTCATTAGTCGAACCAGATACCGCGAAATCGACAATTACGTTCGCCCCTTGCGCTGCCACTCAATAACACGGCGCGATAGTGAAGAAGGCCGCAGCCGAGTGCTGCAAAAAGCGATAAGACAGAAGGCACGCTGATCATTGCTGACGCGACTTACGCTATGAATGCTACGCCGTCGGCAGTCCCGGAACATCCCTCACCGGTCGGATCTCCACGGTACCGATGCGCGCACCTGGACCCCGGGCGGCCATGCCGATGGCCTCGTCGAGGTTCTTGGCATCGATGAGAAAATAGCCCGCGAGCTGCTCGTGAGTCTCCGCGTAAGGGCCGTCCGTCACGAATCGCTTGCCCTCGCGCACCCGGACGCTGGTCGCCGTGGACATCGGCTGCGGCGCCGCCAGATACTGACCGCTCGACTTGGTCTCGTGAGCGAGCCGGATGGACCCTTCCAGCATGCTCGCGTGCTCGGTCTCGCCGAGCTCGGCGAAGGTTTGCTCATTGTGGTACACGAGCAACATGTATTTCATATGTGACAACACCGATCGCCTTTACCCGACTTTGACAGTTCCGCGTACATTTTCGAGTCGCTGCGGTGGTGGGGTGACTTATCGATCAAGCGGTTAGGTGTCGGAGAGACGCAGACATGACGAAAAACGCTACGTACATGGATTAGCGTTTATACCTTGCGAAAGAAGTTGTACATCGTGTTGACGTACATGTATTTGCGCGAAACCCGCCAGAGGCGGGTCGACGGCTCCTACCTCACTCACCTCCAG
>JBOIEG010000701.1:0-2142 GCA_050740915.1 Gammaproteobacteria bacterium
CTTGCGGCTCTCTTTGGAAAGATTCTCTGGATGATTCGCCAACACCGCTGTCCTCCTCTCATTGACCCAAGGACAGTCTGACAACAAATCAATCCGCAAAACAGATGGGGTTGGCTAACCGCTTACGAAGCAAACACGCTCAAAGTCAATAGCTTCTACGGCGCCACGCTCATCGGCGCTGCGGGCGATGATACGCTGTTCGGTGGTAATGGGAGTGACCGGCTGGACGGTGGAGTCGGTGCCGACAGCCTGTACGGCGGCGGAGGGAGTGGTTGGGATACCTATGTTGTCGACCATCCGGGTGATCGGATCGAAGATTACGACACGGGATATGACCACGTTTTGACCAGCGTTTCCTACGCCTTGGGAAACACCTTGGAGGATCTGACATTGACCGGCACCGAGGCCATTCAGGGGGCCGGCAATGGCTTGAATAACCGGCTCGATGGCTCGCAAAACCCGGCGGCCAACCTCTTGACGGGCGGGGCGGGCAATGACCATTACCTCATCGGCGCCGGTGACTCCATCGTGGAGGACGTCAATGGCGGCATCGATGAAATGTGGTCGAGCGTGTCCATCACCGCGCTGCCCGCAAACGTCGAAAACGCCTGGCTCAGCGGCGTGGCCAACAACCTCGCCAGTGGGAATGAGCTCGATAACCGCATTGAGGGTAACGGTGGTAACAACCTGCTCGCTGGGGGCGAGGGGCACGACGCGCTCATCGGTAGCGGCGGTAACGATACGCTCGAGGGAGGTCTCGGTAACGACACCCTCGATGGGAGCGAAGGCAACGACACCCTCGATGGCGGGATCGAGGACGACACCTACCTCTGGGGCTGGGGTTCTGGTCAGGACACCATCGACAGCGCCGATGCGGGGGTGGGGAAACGTGATGGGGTGCAAGTGGGCGAGAGTACGCCCAATGTCACCGTGATGCGGGCAGGGGATGATCTTCTCTTAGAGAGGGTAGTCACGGGCGAAGAAGAAGGCCCAGCTACGGGAGACCGACTGACGATGCGAAACTACTTTGCCGCGACCCATCCCACCACGATCGAGGAGTTCCGTTTCACCGATGGTGCCCTATGGACCCCCACCGATATCGCCGCCAAGTTCGTCCGAGGCACGTCGGGTAACGATACGCTGGTGGGGAGCGCGGCCAACGACAACCTCGCGGGGCTTGCGGGAGACGATGCGCTCACCGGCGGGGCTGGGCATGACATCTTAAGCGGCGATGAGGGGGTCGATACCCTCTATGGTGAGGCCGGGATGGATACCCTGATGGGAGGCAGCGGATCTGATCTGCTCGATGGCGGGCTGGGTAGCGACCGGTTGCTGGGCGGTGTAGGAGATGATACCTACCGCATCGACAACGCCGGCGATGTCGTGATCGAGAGCGCCCATGAAGGTCTCGACACGGTGAGGAGCTCCCTGAGTGTTACCCTCGGCGCAGATCTGGAAAACCTCCTGTTGATCGGAAGCGCGGCCCTTCAGGGCACCGGCAACGCCTTGGACAATGCGTTGACCGGCAATAGCGCCAAGAACACCCTGACCGGAGGCGCCGGAAATGACCTCCTGGACGGCAAGGCAGGGGCGGATAAGCTCTACGGAGGACTCGGTGACGATAGCTACCTCGTAGACAACACGGGCGACGTCGTCACCGAAAACCCCGGAGAAGGGGTGGACACCGTGAAAAGCTCGGTGACCTACACCTTAGCGGCGAACCTCGAGCATCTCACCCTACCGGCACCAGCAACCGCAGTGCCACGGGCAATGACCTCAACAATACCCTCACCGGCAACAGCGCGGCCAATACCCTAACCGGGCTCGCGGGGGATGACCTTTTGGAGGGCGGGGCGGGAGCCGACACCTTGCGCGGTGGGTTGGGGAACGATGCCTATGTCGTGGATAATACGGGAGACAAGGTGAGCGAAAACGTGGCCGAAGGGATCGACACGGTCCGGAGCAGCATCAGTTACACGCTAGCGGCCAACGTCGAAAACCTCGTCCTGAGCGGGACCGGCGGGCTCAAGGGTACCGACAACAGCCTGGATAACCTCCTCCGCGGCAACAACGCGGCCAATACCCTGAGTGGGGGTAACGGGTTGGATGTGCTGGAGGGCGCTGCGGGGAACGACACCCTGA
>JBOIEG010000702.1:0-2928 GCA_050740915.1 Gammaproteobacteria bacterium
GCGCCAGCCCTCGAAGCGCCGATGAACCTGCTCGAGGGGATCGGCATGTGCGGGTGTACCCGCCCGTATCTTTGCGGCTACCATCAGCTGTCCTTCCTGCACTCCTAAAGCGGCAACTGACGATATTAAGAACCTCAGCGGAATTCATGCAGGCTTACCGGAAGGACACAGTGTTTACGCAGGAGGAAGTGCTTCTTGAGAACAACACATCTCAGTTTGGAAGATGATCTTCGTCCAACAATTGGTCCAAGAGTAGCTGTAGGGTGCATTCCATGCACCACAACCCATTCTCCAAAAGCTCCGGCGATACAAGGACCTGACGCCCGTTTCTCAAACACGTACGTGTTCGAGAAACGGAGAAAAGCAAAATCCTAAGAGCGACCAGACCTCATAAAAAATTCGAGGATGGCGCTGTTTAACCCGGGCCACTTTGAGTGGGAACGGTCCCTTTCGCAATACAAAGTCCTTACCCCGTTGGCGCAACCACGGTAGGCGACGCACCCGTTGTCCATCGTATCCGTGGCTTTCAGATCACATCCATTGCAGGCGGCCCACCACTCGAGGGATTCCACTCCATACCCTGGGAAAAGACGGTCCTTCGCGCTGTGCATCACCATGACCGAGATCGGATCGGGACAATTGCGTTCCGATAGGTCGCGCTCGTTTATTCCGACGGCGCTAGGAGCGATCGCAGCAGGCATGTCTTTCGTCCCACTGATGAATGCCAGCCCCATGGCGTCGGTTCCCCCATCGGAATGCCCGGTCAAGAAGATGCGTTTTCGTCGATACACCACTTTTGCACCACCAGGCGAGGAATGGTCCCCAGTTCGATTATCGCCGAAGGCGACAAGCGTCGATGGTCCGCGTAGACGACGACAAACCCCGCACGCGTTGCCTCGCGAGTTAGATTGGTAAACCGCTCCGAGCTCATGCGGGTTCGTTTCACGGGCGCATAGACCATCAACAGTGGGTGGGCTAGCGTAGGGTCATAGTTCAAGGGCGTACGCACGTTGTATTTGATCCCATCCGCCGTGGACTTGGTCGTTGGCGACACCCGCACGGCCTGTCCGTGTGCCTGGCGCGCAGCTAACCCGCCCAGCGTCGGCGGAATAAGACGCTTCGCCCAGCTCGATGTCCTCGGCACATCCCGCGCCTAGCAGGGTTAGACTTACGAGTAGACCTACCCTTAACAACTTGCAGGTGGACACCGTTTCCTTCTTTCTCTAGTTTCCTTGCCAACGTGTCAACAGAGCACTGTGATCCGGCACGCCATGGATCGGCCAAGGGCATCCGCCGCCGACGTACGCAGAGACCGGCGACACCCAATGTTCGCGATATCACATAGTGATCCCTGACCCCTCCATCGGGTTGCCGATGTCTCAGCCTACCGATCCCATATGGCCTGGATAAGAGACCTCTTCCAACAGTCCGCTATCCACGTCATAGACAAATCCACGGACTCCCATCGCGTCCGGGCCTTGCGTCGGGATCCAGGGATGGTTCATGATCGCCGATATCCCTCGTCGCACGTCCCATTGCAGTCGCTCCTTGCTGCTCGTGTCAGTGGGCGCGTCGACAGCGGCGGTCTTACCCCGAAACGCGTGGAAGGCCTCCGGCGATACCGCTGCAACCTTAGGACTGACAAAGCTCCGGCCGGTCGCTCCACTGAGCAATTCGACTGCCTTCGGGTCCCCTTCAAGCCCCAGGCGCAGCAGCTCATCCGTGAATGCCAACATTCCGCAGCGGGTGTGGTGAATGAGCATGATCTCATTCGTATTCAGTAGGTGATGGGAAATAATGAGGCAGCGCAGGGCATCTTCGGTCACAACCCCACCGGCATTTCGGATGATGTGGGCATCCCCGGTCTGAAGTCCCAACATATCCTCCACATCGAGCCGCGCATCCATGCAGGCGACAACCGCCAGCCGTTTCGCTGGCGGGATAGGCTTCGGGCCAGGATAGCTTGCCTTGTGCAGGGCGGCTTTTTCTGCATACTGCGCGTTATTTTTGAGGTAGTCGTCGATGGCGGCGGCCGCCGTACGGGGCATCCCAAGCCCCCCAATGCTCCCCCCCGCCGCCGCAAGGGCGGCCATGGTCCCGCTACTCATGAGAAATTCCCGCCGCGACCAGCAGCATTCCTCTCCTGATCCGGTGACTTGGTTTCCATGGGCTTTGGCTTCCGTGCATTCGATTGAGTCTTGTCGTTCTGTTGTTGATTTTTTCATGTTGTTGCTCCATTGATGGGTTTCGCCAGGAATATTTGGGTCGCCAACGACATCGTGCTTGCCGGCAGGGTACGCTTGGTATTCGGGATCCGGGCAGGTCTGCTTAACTAACGAGCCCATGGACAAAACTCGCGAAGCTCGCCCAACCGAATCCGCGAATACCAAATCCTTTATTCATGTGAAAGAGATAATGGTCAGCGAGGTTCTTGTACTGATAGGTCCCTAACTATCGCAGCATCGCATGTCGCGCTCGTTCTTTCAACGGAATTGGAGCGCGCTTTGGTGCTAAGGCGCCGCCATGAACGCCGGACGGCGCCGGGTCGTTTTGAATTCACGCTTCGTTATCTGCGCGTTTTTGCTCGAGTCTGCTCGCCCGTCAATGTCCTGGTAAAAACCCAGCCCATCACGGTCCAAACCCCGCAGGAATCGCCAAATGGCTATCCAGGACGCCAACTCCTTATTAACTCGATAAAAGAGTTTAATCATGGCGTTCGCTCCGATCTGATAGGTCCAACCTTCATCATCACTTCACCTCCGAATACGGCATATCGATTTCAGATCCCTCCGACCTTGTAAAAAAATCTGCTGCGCTCGGGATCTCGCATTTCGGCGGTGCTCGGAATCCTCATGTATTTCAATATACACTCCGGTTCCTGCGCTCCGGCGAATTGCGACCTCCCTTCGCTCGCAACGATTTTTTCAC
>JBOIEG010000703.1:0-7518 GCA_050740915.1 Gammaproteobacteria bacterium
CATCGCACTAGGGCAAAAAACGCTATTGTCTTGTTGAGATCCTTGATTGGTAAACTCACAAAAATCTCGGTAGCCATGGGTCCTCCTATCTAGAATCAAGGCTGGATTGAACGGTTGTCGTATTCGTCGCGTAACCGTACCCAGCTCATGATCCCGTCCTCGTTGCGACCTTTCGGAATACTTATTGGTCGAACGAGAACCATAAAATCGACACCGTCCGCAGGGCTTTGAAAAATTTGCCCCTGTCGATATTCGATCCCGCGTTTTCGTCTACACTTCTATCTCGTCAAGACTCGGCCGCCTTCATAGGGTGCCCCGGGCCGGTACATGCGGGAAAGTTTGAGCCCGGCCTGTTGACCCGTCAATAGGCGCCGGGTTATGTGGGTGTGCCGGGTGCGTATGGTCTCTTGGATGCCGAGATCAATGTGGTGACGGACCTTATCTGGAAGTGCGCGCGTGTCCACGGGGTCGGCAGCCGCGACCAGTTTGAGGCCATGAACCGCGCCATCGAAGCGAACAGCATCCGGCCCGTCATGGATCAGGTCTTTGCCTTCGATAAGGTCAAAGAAGCCTTTTCACACCTAGTAGTCAGTCATGGGCGAGGTAGTGGGAACGTGGCGGCGCTGGCCTGGTACGTTTGTTGAGAAAGGCAAAGGTAAGTAGACGCGCGGATGGATCTGTTCGGTCACCCGCTCGCAGAAGAAAGGGGGGTCAGTTACTGTCTCAAGTGGGGTCTGTGCAAGGTATCCAACGCGCCGGCGAGGAGGCGCAGCGACACGCGGCTCTGTCCACGCCGATGAAACGCATCGGTAAGATTGAGGAGGTGGTCGCCACCGTGCTCTGGCTCTGCTCCGAGCTCGATATCAGCTACGAGGCGCAGTGGTCCAGTAAGGGTGACGCCCCCGAAACCCGTGTCGACGATATACGGCTACCCATCAAGGTCGACGCGCAAAAGCATATGGCTGCGTGGCGTAACTGCACCCTCGGGTGCGCGCCAGAGAACGCGCGCCAAGAGGCCCGTGACGCGAAAGCAGAGCGCATCGAGCGCGTGTTTGAGCAGCAGGTTGTGCTCGTAGCAATAGCCCCCGCGGCCGTCGCGCACCATCTTTTGCTGCAGCGACTCCATATCGAGGCGAATCGGCCACCCCATCAGCGGGTTCAGGTTTTCGAACGCGATGGCTTCGGTATGCCGGACATGGATGGCGGCGAGCGTCGCCAGCGTTGGCGCCCGGTCGCCCGTATAGCCGATACGCTCGAGATAGGCGTCGAGGTCGAAACCCATGGGGTTTATTCTCATCGTGTCGTCCTCGAAACCGTTCATGCGACCCGCACTGCGGCCGCGGCCTGCGATATGTGATGGATTTCTTTACCCGAACTCAGGAGGGATTTACCAGCAAAAGACCACTACTTGCGTAGCCCTTCTACACGCATTGCCTCCTGCACCGCTGGGCGGGCCGCCACGCGGGTGATGTAGTCCTTGAGTCTTGGCCACTTCCCAAGATCGACCTTAAGCATGGGGCTCCAGTTGAGCACGGTAAAGAGGTAGGCGTCGGCCAGGGTTAACTGGTCGCCCATCAGGTAAGGCTTTCCGTTGAGCCGCTCAGTCAGATAGTCGAACCGCCGGCTGAGCAGATCCAACTGATTTTCTCTCCATTCCGCCGTGATCTTGGGGTTGAAGAGTGGGCCGAACTGCTTGTGGATCTCCGAGGACACGAAGTTCAACCACTCCATCAAGTGGTAGCGCTCCATCGTCCCCATTTTGGGCGCTAACCCAGACTCTGGCTTCTGATCTGCGAGGTACTGGAGTATGACCGCCACCTCCGTCAGGACCTCCCCATTGTCGAGTCTCAGGGCAGGCACATAGCCCTTGGGGTTAATTCTCGTGTAGTCCTCGCCGCTCGCGGTCTGCTTCTTGGCCAGATCCACCCTTTCCAGATCGAAAGTGTAAGCGGCTTCACGCAACACAATATGCGGGGCCATCGAGCAGGCGCCCGCCGCAAAATAGAGTTTCATACGCGTCTCCTCTCTTTAAATGAATGACCATTTTCATTTCATTGATCGCCCAGTAGTTCATTCCTCAGAGCATCTTCTACGCTGGCGCCTGCACGCGACCTGTCCAGCTTACCTTTCAGTTCTCAATTCTCGTACCAGCTCAGACCGACCCGGAGAAGGTCTACCCAAGCCGCTTGCGATCAAGCACTAAGCTTGGCTGTGGAGGTCCTTGACGGGAATCTATTAGGGCGAGGCAGTGGGAACGTGGTGGCGCTATTTCGCCAGTGAGGCGATGCTTCGTCACCCTTGGGTGCGGGAGATCCCGAGCTTTTCCATGCGGGAGCGCAAGGTGCTTCTCTTAAGGCCCAGTCGTTCGGCCGCCCCTCGGGCCCGCCGATCACCCAGTCTGTTTCCCGCAAGGCTTGCAGGATGTGATCGCGCTCGACCTCTTCCAGCGTTTTCAATCCCGAGGACACGGTGGAGAATGTTATCGACGTAGATTCCAATTCCGGCAGCGGCACCCGCAGCACCCCGTCGGTTGACAGGATCACCGCGCGCTCGATCACGTTCTGCAACTCGCGCACATTGCCCGGCCAATCATGGCGAGTCAGCGCTTCCATCGCCTGCGCCGGAATGCTTTCAATCGCTCTGTTCATCCGCCGAGAGAATTTGTTGACCAGGTGTCGCACCAGAAGCGGGATATCCCCAGCGCGATCCCGTAGCGGCGGGGCGGTGATGGGAAACACGTTCAGACGGTAATAGAGATCGTCACGAAACTTCTGGTCCTTAACCATCTGGACCAAATTGCGGTTGGTCGCCGCCACCAGCCGCACATCCGTCTTGATGGTTTGAGCACTGCCGAGCCGTTCGAATTCCTGCTCCTGCAAGACCCGCAGCAGCTTGGGCTGCGATTCCAACGGGAACTCACCGATCTCATCGAGGAATAGCGTCCCTCGGTGCGCCACCTCAAACCGCCCGGTGCGGCGCGCGATTGCCCCTGTGAAGGCGCCCTTCTCGTGGCCGAACAGCTCGCTCTCGAGGAGCTCCCGAGGGATGGCCGCACAGTTGACTTTCACAAACGGCTGAGCGGAGCGCGCGCTTAAGTCGTGAATGCTCCTCGCGATGAGCTCTTTGCCGGTGCCGGTCTCCCCGAAGATGAGGACGGTGGCATCGGTCGTCGCCACGATCTCGACCTGCTTGAGCACGGATTTTAAAGCGGAACTTGTACCGATGATCTCACCGAAGTTGTGTTCCGTGCGGATTTCATCTTCGAGATAGAGTTTTTCCTTCGCGAGCTTGTCCTTGAGCTCTTCGATTTCGCGAAAGGCCAGGGCATTCTCAAGGGCAATGGCGATCTGGCTGGCCACCTGACTCAGCAGCTCCGCATCTGCCTCCGTGAAGTTGCCATCGCGCACACTGGCCAGGTTCTAGGTGCCGAGGATGCGGCTCGGGGTGATGAGCGGAAGGCAACAGGCGGAGCGAACACCCTCGGCAATCAACTGCTTAGCGAACTCAGAATGAAACCGTTTCAGATCCCCGGCATTCACCAAGATCGGCTTGCGTGCCGTAATGGCCAAGCTGGCGGGGAAATCGTCGATCGGGGCTTGCATGCCCTCCTGGATCAAGCCCTTGCCCTCCGGGAAATCCAAGGCGTGCAGCCGCAATTGGTTGCTGTCGGCATCGTAGAACGCCAGACTTGTGTATTCGTGCTGGATCACCTTGCGCAGGTTCGCGGTGATGGCGGCAAACAGAGGCCTCAACTCGATGTTGGAGACCACTGCATTATTTACCTCCAGAAGAAGGCGCAGGTGGTCGCGCTCCAGATCCAATTGGCCCTGTAGCCGTTTGCGCTCGGTGATGTCCTCAACCAGCGCCAGGATAAAGCCGGGCGTGTCCTCTCCGCCAGGGACCCGGGAAATGTTATTGCTCACCCATAGGATCTGACCGTCCTTGCGCCGGTAGCGCTTCTCGATCTGGACCTGCTGCCGATTCTCTTCCAGAAAATCCGTGCAGAGGGCCCAGTTGCTCTCTCGGTCGTCCTCGTGCGTGACATCCAGCCAGGAGCGCGCGCGTAATTCGTCCTCGGTGTAGCCGAGCATCTCCTGATAGGCCGCGTTCGTGGTGAGGAAATTCCCGTCCAGGTCGGTCAGCGCGACACCGATGGTGGAATTCTCAAAGACCCGCCGCCAGCGCTCTTCGCTGTTGCGCAGCAGATCTTCCGCGCGGCGCCGTTCCAGCTCCGCGCCGGCCCGCACGGCAAAGATCTGCAGCATGGATTCGGCGAGCTTGGGACTGGCCATCGGACGGTTATAGAGCACCACCATCAGGCCCAGGGCACGTCCGCTCGAATCAAAAAGTGGCGTTCCCACATAGCCTTCAACCTTCATGTCTGCCAACAAGCGATCCTCGGGAAACAATTGCTGCACGCCGCTCGGGTACGAGCACATACTCTGGCTCACCACCTGTCTGCAAGGGGTGTGCGTTAAACCGTATTCAAAGTTGTCCACGATTTGGCCGTGCGCGTATACGGCGATCGTCCTTACCCGCTCCAGGTTGTTTTCCATGAGCTCAGCGATGAAGCCATGATCGGCTTCCAGGGATCTGGCAAGATGCTCAACCAAGGAACGAAAGAACGTTTCACCCGTCGCGGCGGAAACTCCTTTGGCGATATGGAGCATGCTCTCTTCTACCTCGCTGCGCTCGGTGCTGCGACAGATCAGGGCGAGGAGGAGCGCCTTCCCGTCGAGCTTAACCCGATTCAAAGAAACTGCCACGGCGAGCTCGCTCCCGTTCTTGCGCCGCGCGTAGAGGTGCCGATCGGGCTCCAGAGCGCTCCCAGGGAGCTGGACCGGATCAGGGTGGCTTTGCCGAGCGTCTCGGGAGGGTATGTGCGAGAGTGCTGGCAAAAGAACGTCGATAGTCAAGCCGAGCAATTCCTCCCGCGGACATCCGAAAAGCTCCTCGCTCCCGGCGTTGGCCAGAACGATCCTGCCATAAGATTCGAAGAGGACGAAGGCGCAAGGCGCGAGTTCAGACAAGCGCTCGAATTCCGCCAGGCTCCCGGCAATCATATCGGTACTCCTTAGCGCCCGCTCGATCAGCCACCGTAACCTGAGCCAAATCCTCCCGGTATTGCCTTCAGGAAGCGCTGCCGCTCGGCAAGCCGAAATGGCTCCCTAATGGTAACAGAGGCACGCCGACCATGGCCATCCTCTGCGGGCAACCAGCGCCCAGGCCGGCCGTCGCGGGCGAGCTCTGCTAAAGCCTTCGAAGTACACTTCGCGCGAGTCGGCGGGGCAGAAGGGGTGAGCAGCTTCGATCCGGGACGGCCTGGATTTGAGAAGCGATGCGGGGTGTGCGGCGGGCCAGCTGCGGGGCGACGCCGTCACCCGGCGGTGCTCAAGGAGTTCCATCTCGCCTTCTGCCACGACCCCTCATGCGAGGTGCGCCGCTAAGGGCGACGGCTGCAGGTCCGTAAGCGCGGGATAGTCCGTATAGCCCCGCTCTCCGCCACCGTAGAAGGTGGCATGGTCGGGTTCGTTCAAAGGTGCGCCTGTGGCGAACCGCTCCGGCAGATCAGGGTTGGCGAGAAACAGCTTGCCGAAAGAGACGAGATCGGCGCGGCCCGCTCGCAGTGCCGCGGTGGCACTCGCATAGGTGTAGCCGAAGTTGGCGCAAAATCAAAGCCGGTGGGTGTCTCTCCTTGCCTCTTCTCCGTCGACTCGTCGCCTTCATCGCCCTCCACGCTATGCAGGTACGCAAGCCCAAAGCGATCGAGCTGTTCCGCCACATAGTTGAAGGTGGTCTCGGGATCGGAGTCGGACATACCGTTGAAGGCCCCGACCGGGGAGATCCGCACACCCACCCGATCGGTGCCCCAGACCTCGGTAACCGCCTCGGTCACCTGTAACAGAAACCGGACCCGGTTCGCGAGGGAACCCCCGTACCGGTCGCTGCGGTGATTGGTGCCATCGCGCAGGAACTGATCGATGAGATACCCGTTGGCCGCGTGGATCTCGGCCCCGTCGAAGCCGGCCGCAAGGGCGTACTGAGCGGTGGTGCGGTACTGATCGACAACGCCCGGGATCTCATCGAGCGCAAGGGCGCGCGGCGTCACAAAGGGTTTCAGTCCCTCGTACGTGTAGGCCTCACCCGCCGGCCGGATCGCCGAGGGGGCCACCGGCAATGCCCCGTCGGGTTGCAAAGAGGGATGGGAGATCCGGCCCACGTGCCAGAGCTGCAGAAAGATGCGGCCACCCCGCTCATGCACGGCCTGGGTCACCTGCCTCCAACCTTCCACCTGCGCCGCGTTGTGGATCCCCGGGGTATCCGGGTAGCCCACGCCCTGGGGTGAGATCTGCGTGGCCTCGGTGATGATGAGCCCCGCCGAGGAGCGCCGGGCGTAGTAGCGTGCGTTCATCGCCTGGGGGACATTGGCCGGGCCTGCGCGGTTGCGGGTCAAGGGCGCCATGACGATGCGGTTGGGCAGCAGGTACGGCCCGAGCCGCAAGGGTGTGAAGAGATCCGTTTCCGTGAGTCGGACCGCTTGCGTGTGGTTCATCTGTTACCTCCTTATCGAAAACACAAAGTCAAACAACTGAGCTCTTTGCTTCGAGCGCCGCTCATCGGTCAGGCGCTAAAGCCGCCGTCGATGTTCAAGATCGCACCGGTGATATTGGACGCCTCCGGGGTCGCCAGGAAGAGCACGAGATCCGCGACTTCACTCGGCTGACCGTAACGGCCGATCGCGGTTCCGGCCTTCTGAGCCGCGGAGAAATCGCTGTCTTCCGGGTTCATATCGGTATTGACGGGACCCGGCTGGACGCAATTCACCGTGATCCCCTTGGGACCCAGATCGCGCGCCCAGGCGCGGCTGAACCCGGCCACGGCCGACTTGCTCATGGCGTAGAGCCCGGCCCCCGGAAAAGGCACCCGCTCGCCAAGGTTGCTGCCGATGTTGATGATGCGACCGCCCTCTTGCATCACTTTCGCTGCCTCTCGGGAAGCCAAGAAGACGGCCCGAACGTTAATGTTGACCATTTGCTCGAACTGCTCGTCCGTGCTATCGGTCAGCGAGCTCAGGAAAAAGACCCCCGCGTTGTTCACGAGAATATCGAGGTGCCCGAACTGGCGGAGGACTTCGCCGACGACCCGCTTGATGGCCGCGCCGTCTGCTTGCAGGGCCTCGGCCCTGACCCCATGGGTCCGCGCCCGCGCCAGAACTTTCTGAGCCGCATCCGCGGACTTGGCGTAGGTGATGGCCACGTTGGCCCCCTCCTGCGCCAAGCGCTCTGCGATTGCCGCTCCGATGCCGCGACTCCCGCCCGTGACCAGGGCCGTCTTGCTTGCGAGCTTTGCCATAGGGATCTCCTTTCGAATTCGTCAAGATGAAACACAAAACACTAGGAGCCTGTCGGACTTAGGTTGAACACCAAAGCCATAACGTGCGTGTTGAACGCCAAAATCGAGGTTCGGGTGGTCATCAAGGCGATCGACTCCGTGAGTTGATGATGGACAGACTCTTCT
>JBOIEG010000704.1:0-15740 GCA_050740915.1 Gammaproteobacteria bacterium
GCTCGGGATCTCGTGTTCCGGCGGTGCTCGGGATCCCCAGGTATTTCAATATACACTCCGGTTGCTCGTCTCATCCTTGAGACTCGTCCCTGCGGGGCTTGCGCGCCGTTTCGCTCCCGGCGAAACGCTCCTGCGCTCCGGCGAAACACGACCTCCCTTCGCTCGCGACGGTTTTTTCACAAACTCTCAGTCCTTTTTCTTAACTCACCGACGCGATGTATTCCGCGACGCGCCAAGGCCGACATCCGTGCTCGTCGCAGACCAGTACGCTGTCCTGCTCATACCAATCGCCCAGCACGATCCGCTCGGCTGGGGATCCGTCTAGCATAAACCGGTGCACACCCGGCCGGTGGGTGTGGCCGTGAATAAGCCGATAAACGCCGTGTTGGCGCATGGCGGACTCCACGGCCCCTTGGTCGACGTCCATGATAAGCGGTGTTTTGCCCCGCATCGCGATCACGCTGTCGCGACGCAACTGCTTTGCCATGCCACGGCGCGCGGCAAGCGGTGTGGCGAGAGCCTGTGCCTGCCACTCGGGGTTGCGCACCATCTGCCTAAACGCCTGATAGGCAACGTCCTTGGTGCACAGGGTGTCCCCATGCAACAACAGCGTCTGGCTACCACAAAGGTCTACGAGGCTCGCGTCGGGCAGCAGCGTGGCGCCGGTCTTTGCCTCGAAGGCTGCTCCCATGAGGAAGTCTCTGTTCCCATGCATGATGTACAGCGGCACCTTCGCCTCCCGCAGATCGGCGAGGCTTTTCAGGATCGCAGGAACAGGAAGGGTGTCGTCGTCATCTCCTAACCAGATCTCGAAAAGATCGCCCAAGATATAGAGTGCTTCGGATCCGCGCGCGGGCCCTGAGAGAAATTCAAAGAAAAGAGCCAGCTTATCCGGCCGTTCCTCACTCAGGTGCAGATCGGATATGAAAAGAATGGCCATATCACGGTTTGGCCTCGTCCAGCACACTCACCCGCTCAATGATCACGGCCTGTTGCGGCGCGTCCTTTGGAAACGGGCCGTTGCGACCGGTGGCTACCGCTTTGATCCGGTCTACCACATCCATGCCTTCGACCACGCGCCCAAACACCGTGTATCCCCACCCCGATACCGTGGGCTCCCGATAGTCCAGGAATGGGTTATCCGCGACGTTGATGAAAAATTGCGCCGTAGCCGAATGGGGATCGCCCGTGCGGGCCATGGCGATCGATCCCCGTGTATTCTTCAAACCGTTGGCTGCTTCGTTGTTGATCGGTGCTTTTGTCTGTTTTTGCTTCCACTCGGCCGTATAGCCTCCCCCCTGGATCATGAAGCCATCGATCACGCGGTGGAAAACCGTGCCATCATAAAAGCCCTCCCGAACATAGGCGAGGAAATTGGCGACCGTCTGGGGAGACTTTTCGCTCTCGAGCTCAAGCACGATGGTCCCTCCGTTAGTTTGCAACTCGACTCGAGGCGGTTCGCCAGCCTTCACGAACCCAACGCTAATAGCGCAAACAAAAGGAACGAGCGGGATTGTGGTATGTTTTCTCACGGCGACACCTAAAAATGAATTGGCCTTATAAAATGTACCATAAGCGTGCGGGACGATAACCACTGCAGCGCAAGGGCCATAGAAAAGCCACCAGAAAAAACGGATAGAGACAGGTGATGGTAAGCCAATCTGGGCTTCGGATCTTCAATAGCCTGAGCGGTAAAAAAGAGCTCTTTCGGCCCATAGAACCGGGCAAAGTACGCATGTATGTCTGCGGGATGACGGTCTATGACTATTGTCATGTAGGGCACGCGCGGGTCATGGTGGTGTTTGATGTGGTCGCGAGATACCTGCGCGCCCAAGGTTTTGATGTCACCTATGTGCGAAATATCACCGACATCGACGACAAGATCATCCGGCGGGCCAAAGAGCAAAAAGAAACTATCGCCGAGTTGACGGAGCGATTCATTCGCTACATGAACGAAGACATGACCGCTTTGGGCGTGTTGCGCCCCGATCTGGAGCCGCGTCCCACTCAGCATATCCACCAAATCATCGCCATGATCGGACGCCTGCAGGAGAACGGCTACGCCTATCAGGCAGACAATGGGGATGTCTATTTCGATGTCAGCCGCTTTGCCTCTTATGGACTGTTGTCTGGAAAGCAGCGAGAGGAATTGCGTGCCGGCGCCCGAGTGGAGATCGACGAGGCCAAGCACGATCCACTCGATTTTGTACTGTGGAAATCGGCCAAACGCGGTGAGCCTAGCTGGGGATCGCGGTGGGGTCCTGGCCGACCCGGCTGGCACATCGAATGCTCTGCGATATCCATCCAATGCCTGGGGAACCATTTCGACATCCACGGAGGGGGCCAAGACCTGCAGTTTCCCCATCACGAAAACGAGATCGCCCAGTCCGAGGCGGCGACCGGGGAGCCCTTCGTCAACGTCTGGATGCACAATGGTTTTGTGCGGGTGGACGAAGAAAAGATGTCCAAGTCGTTGGGAAACTTTTTCACTGTGCGCGAGGTGCTCGCCCGTTACCAGCCGGAGGAGATCCGTTACTTCATCATCGCCAGCCACTACCGCAGCTCCCTCAACTACTCCGAGGAGCATCTGCAACAAGCTCGTTCGGCGCTGAGGCGGCTGTACCTCGCCCTGAGAGATTTGCCCTTAACACGAAACCGCAACGATGATCCTGAGAACTCTGCCGTGAGTGAACATGAGCGACGCTTTTTCTGCGCCATGGACGACGATTTCAACACCCCGGAAGCAATAGCCGCCTTATTCGAGCTAGCGCGCGAAATAAATACCCGGCGCGCATCAGGCTCGGTAGGGACCCAGGATCTGGCGGCGCGAATGCGGCGCCTTGGAGCCGTGCTGGGTTTGTTACAGGACGACCCCGAGGCTTTTTTGCGCCTGGGCAGAGGCGAGAACGTGGATCTCACAGAGGAAGAGATCGATCGCATGCTCCGGCAGCGAGACCTCGCACGCGAGGCTAAGGACTATGCTGAAGCAGACCGGATCCGGCAGCATTTGACCGCTCATGGCGTGATCCTAGAGGACGCTCCCCAGGGCACCACATGGCGCAGGCAGTGACGGGTGTCGCTGTGTCACCCGCCTCGAGCTTTATCGGTAATTTGACTTCGGAGCGGGTTGCGAGCGTCTGCGGCCGCGCCCGGTTTTTCAACACCTTACCAGCAACATCGCGGGCAGAATTGACGTAGCGTCACGGCTGCTTTTATCATCCGTATTCTGTCCAACTGGCGGCAACGGGGCATAGCGCAGTCTGGTAGCGCACCTGCTTTGGGAGCAGGGGGTCGGGGGTTCGAATCCCTCTGCCCCGACCATTTAAAACAATAGATTACGATTTGTTCTGGTCGTATAATGACCAAAAAAGCACCTGTGAGAGACAGCGAGGTGGCCACAAAAACCGATATCGGCGAATTGACGCTGGTTAAATGGATGGTCGGATTTAATCGCGATCTCGGTGGCGTTGTTGTGGAAGGTGTTCGCGCCGTGAAGCCGCCAATGACCGTGATGGTGACTGAAATCTACGACGCCCTGAAGAAGATGGGCGTCGATGAGGATCTGGCGCGCGCGGCCGCGAAAGCGGTCCTCGGCGCCGAGGAGAAAGAGCAGCTAGCGACCAAAGCCGAACTGCGGGCGGAATTGGCGGAGCTCAAAGCCGAGCTGATCAAATGGAACGTGGGCGCGATGATGGCGCTGAGCGCGATCTTCGCCGCGATCGTGAAGCTCACATGAGCCTGCTGAACTACACGACCACGGTCTCGGCCGCGGCCTCCCGCGCCGAGCTCAAGGCCCTCCTCCAAGCGGCCGGCGCTGCCGGGGTGCACGTGGGCGCTCGGGAGGTCGGTTTCCGGCTCTTGGGAGACCCTTCGTCCCCTTCGTACCTCAGGACAGGCTTCGGCTACCTCAGGAGGGTATGCCTTTCGTGCACGTGGAAAGCGCGAGGCGACAGACGGGGTGCCGAGGAAACTCCATGTTCCCCTTGGGCTGCACCAGGACCTTGAAATGGAGCAAGAACACCTGCTCGTTGGAGCGGCACGATGGCGCGAACGCGGCGCTGCTATCCGACATGGTCCCAGGGCAAGCCTGAGCGAGGGATGAGGCTCAAAAAGCAACGCCGAGAGGAACACCACCATGGCCAAGGGTTCAGAGCTGTTCGTGCGCTGCCTGGAGAACGAAGGGATAGAGCGGATCTTCGGGATCCCGGGCGAAGAGAACATCGACGTGATGGATGTGTTGCTGGACAGCAGAATACAGTTTGTGACCACCCGCCACGAGCAAGGCGCTGCGTTTATGGCGGACGTCCACGGGCGGTTGACGGGGAGGGCCGGGGTGTGCCTGGCAACCTTGGGCCCCGGTGCGACCAATCTGGTGACCGGTGTCGCCGACGCCAACATGGACCGGGCGCCCGTGGTCGCGATCGCAGGACAGGGCGCGACTACCCGCCTGCACAAGGAAAGCCATCAGATCCTGGATCTGGTCAATCTGTTTGACCCGATCTCCAAATACGCCACCCAGATCCGGGAGCCGGAGATCATCCCGGAAGTGGTGCGCAAGGCTTTTAAGGTGGCCGAGGCTGAAAAACCGGGCGTGAGCTTCATCGACTTCCCCGAGAACATCGCAGGCGGTGAGGCGCCAGACAAGGCGCCCTTGAAAGTGCAGCGCGCGGAGATCCCCACCGCGCCGCAAAAGAAGATCCGGCAAGCAGCAGATATCATCAACGACGCCCGGTTTCCGTTGATCATGGCCGGCAACGGCGTGATCCGAGCACGCGCAGCGGAGCAACTTACGTTGTTTGCAGAACGCCTGAATATCCCGGTCGCAACGACGTTCATGGCCAAAGGGGCGATACCGTTCTCGCACCCTTTGTCTCTGGGCGCGGTTGGCTTGCAGGCAGCCGATTATATCTCTTGCGGTTTTGACCGGGCCGATGTGATCCTCTGCATCGGCTATGACCTGGTGGAATATCATCCCCATCTTTGGCACAAGGATACCTCGCGCAAGATAGTCCACATCGATGCCTCGCCAGCCGAGGTGGATGAGCACTACATCGTCGAATGCGGCGTGGTGGGCGATATCCGCGCAGCGCTAAGCACGATCGCAGAGATCGCCAAGCCGCGGGAAGAATATCTGGCCACCAACCTGCGCCAGACCATCCTCCAAGAAATGGAGGCACACGCCGAGGATCAGGGGTTTCCTGTGAAGCCGCAGAAGATCCTATGGGATCTGCGCCAGGCTCTGAGGCCAGAGGAGGACATCGTGATCTCGGATGTGGGCGCGCACAAGATGTGGATGGCTCGCATGTATCAGGCGGAGCGTCCCAACACCTGCATCATCTCGAACGGTTTTTCCTCCATGGGGATCGGCGTGCCGGGCGCTATTGGGGCCAAGCTCGTGCATCCGGAGCGGACGGTGGTTACCGTAACCGGCGACGCCGGGTTCATGATGAATTCGCAAGAGATCGAGACCGCCCTGCGCATCGGCACGCCCATCGTCGTTTTGATCTGGACCGATTCCGAGTACGGACTGATCCGCTGGCATCAGCTTAAACACTTCGGCAGGCCCTCGCATATCGGCTTCAACAATCCCAATTTCGTAAAATACGCCGAGAGCTTTGGCGCGAAGGGCTACCGGGTGGAAACCGCCGCCGATCTGTTGCCGATATTAAGGCAAGCGATTGGCGACGATACTGTGGTCCTCATCGACTGCCCGGTCGACTACAGGGAAAACATGAAGCTTACGGAAAAGCTGGGCGAGCTGGTCTGCCCGATTTGACGTCGGTCGCATACCGGCAAGTGATGACGCAGCATTTCCCGCTCCTGATTTCGAACGGCCCAGCCGGGGATGGCACGATAGAAGTCGTTGCGCCCTACGACCGCTCACCCATAGCGACCGTGGATGCGGCCAGCGATGCCGCGGTCGCGCAAGCGCTCGCCACGGCGTATGGGCTTTATCGCAACCGCGATGCCTGGCTGTCAAAGGCGACACGTATCGAAATCCTGGAGCGCTCTGCCACCATCATGAGCGAACGCAAAGAAATGCTCGCCCTGGAGGCAGCCCGCGAAGGCGGCAAGCCGCTCATCGATTCCCGCGTCGAGGTGGCACGCGCGATCGATGGTCTTAAGGTATGCATCGAGACCCTGCGTACCGAAGCGGGTGCGGTCATTCCCATGGACGTGAACGCGGCCTCCGCTGGCCGCTTGGCCTTTACCGGCAAAGAACCGCGGGGGGTCGTGGTTGCCGTCAGCGCGTTTAACCATCCCTTGAACTTGATCGTGCATCAGGTCGGGCCGGCCGTGGCGGCCGGTTGCCCGGTGATCGTAAAGCCAGCCGAAGACACCCCACTTTCTTGTTTTCGCTTGGTGCAGATCGTGCGCGAGGCGGGTCTGCCAGAAGCTTGGTGCCAGGCGCTGGTGGTTCGAGACCACGATGTTGCCACGCGCTTAGTGAGCGATGAGCGCGTGGGCTTCTTCAGCTTTATCGGCAGCGCCCGCGTCGGTTGGATGTTGCGTTCCAAGCTCGCGCCGGGCACGCGCTGCGCCTTGGAGCATGGAGGGGCCGCACCAGTCATCGTGGCGCAAGATGCGGATCTCGAGCGAGCGACCTCGCTGTTGATCAAAGGCGGGATGTACCATGCGGGGCAAGTCTGCGTTTCCGTGCAACGGGTCTATGCACAGGCATCCATCGCCCGGCGCCTGGCCGAGGAGTTAGCGATCGCCGCCAAGGGACTCAAGGTCGGTGATCCCACCCGAGAGGACACCGACCTTGGCCCGCTGATCTGCCCGCCCGAAGTGGAGCGGGTTCACGAATGGGTGAGCGAGGCCGTCGGCGCCGGCGCAGCGCTTCTGGGTGGCGGCGAGAGGCTGTTTGAGACCTGTTATGCGCCCACTATCCTGTTCGAACCGCCGGATACGGTGCGAGTCAGCACCCAAGAAGTGTTCGGGCCAGTGATCTGCGTTTACGCCTATCAAGACCTGGACGAGGCGATCGCGCGCGCGAATACCCTGCCCTTCGCGTTTCAGGCCGCCGTATTTACCCGTGATGTTGATACCATGCTGCGCGCCTACGCGCGCCTGGACGCTGCCGCAGTGATGGTCAATGACCATACCGCTTTTCGCGTCGATTGGATGCCGTTTGCCGGTCTAAAGCAGTCCGGCCTGGGTATCGGTGGGATCCCGTATACCATGCGCGACATGCAGGTCGAAAAGCTGCTGGTGTTGCGATCGGATCGCAGGTGATTAGAGGACGTTTGTTAGCAACCAGCAGTTGGCTGCTATCAACCATTAGACCCCCTCGAATGCCGCCGATAAGATCGGCTCCCACACGAGTATGTTAATGTTAGTAAAAAGATTTATCCTATTTCCATGTTATGGAACATAAATTGCCTCACATTTTACTCAGATAGTGGCGAGCGAAGGCTTTTAACGATAGGCGCGACAGCTTATACTCAGCGCTCATTATTTTAGACAACAACCCCTGGAGGACCTAAGAATGAAATGGGAAACCCCGAAATACGATGACATCCGCTTTGGTTTCGAAGTAACCATGTATATCAATAATCGCTGATCCTTTTTCTTGTACTGACTCTTCGATCAAAGGGCCTTCGGGTCCTTTGATCGTTTCTGTGCCGCCGTACAGCGTGGCTCGCGTTGTGGATGGCGCGCTCTAACTCGGGCCTACGTGTTCGAGATCAAACGACCCCCGAAGCTCTCAAGTAGTTGGCTTGCTCGAAAACCTCCCACCCGACTAAACTTTCCATTGCCTCGATCGCAACTAAACTTCTAAGAATGCAAAGCGAGGAACCAGGGCAAAAAAGAGACCTGCATAAACTTACCGCCCTGCTTTGGTCCAAGACCGATAACAGAAACTACGAATGAAGATACTGGTAACGGGCTCTGCTGGCTTTATCGGCGCCGCACTGTGCGAGCGCCTGCTCGCTCGTGGTGACGAAGTGGTGGGCATAGACAACCTCAACGCCTACTACGACGTTTCGCTGAAGAAGGCTAGGCTTGCGCGCCTGACACCCCACCCCCAATTTAGATCCTATGTGCTGGACATCATAGACCGCAACGGGATGGCGGAGCTGTTCGGCCGCGAGAGGCCGCAACGGGTCATGCATCTTGCCGCCCAAGCCGGTGTGCGCTATTCGCTGAAAAACCCCTATGCCTATGTGGACTCCAACCTGTTCGGATTCATGAACATTCTGGAGGGATGCCGTCACAACGACATCGAAAACTTGGTTTTTGCGTCATCAAGCTCGGTTTACGGCGCCAATACCAAGATGCCGTTTTCGGTGCACGATAACGTGGACCACCCGGTGTCGCTCTATGCCGCGACGAAAAAAGCGAACGAGCTCATGGCCCATACCTACAGCCATCTCTATCAGCTTCCCTGCATAGGGTTGCGATTCTTCACCGTCTATGGGCCTTGGGGGCGGCCGGATATGAGCTTGTTTCTCTTCACCCGCAACATCCTAGAGGGAAAGCCCATAGAGGTATTCAACTACGGCAATCATCGCCGCGACTTCACCTACATAGCTGACATCGTGGAGGGCGTGATCCGTTGCATCGACACTGTGCCGGAAGGAAACCGGGCGTGGACAGCCGATGCGCCCGACCCGGGAACGAGCAACGCGCCGTATCGCCTTTACAACATCGGCAATAATAATCCTGTGCACTTGATGCATTTCATCGAGGTCTTAGAAACCTGTCTGGGGAAAGTAGCGGAGAAAAAACTACTCCCTCTGCAACCGGGCGATGTGCCTGATACTTATGCGGACGTGGACGATCTTGCGAAGGACCTGGGGTACCGTCCATCGACCACAGTGGAAGAGGGCGTCCCACGATTTGTCGAATGGTACAAGGATTTCTATGGGTAAGGCTATGAATCATAATCGCAAGCTCTCAGTCATCGGTCTGGGTTACGTGGGGCTGCCTGTTGCAGTGGCGTTTGGTAAGCGGCAACGGGTCGTGGGATTCGATATCGATCCGAGGCGGATCGAGGATTTACGCGCCGGAGTCGACAGGACTCGTGAGGTCACAACGGCGGATCTTAGGCGCTCGGACATTGTCTTTAGCTCCGACCCTGCGCAGCTCGAGGCGGCCGATTTCCATATCGTCGCGGTACCGACCCCGGTCGATGAAGCGAATCGTCCCGACCTTACACCCGTGCTTCGCGCCTCCGCAACGGTGGGCAAGCAGCTTAAGCCCGGGGACATCGTGGTGTTTGAGTCGACCGTTTATCCGGGCGCGACCGAAGAAGATTGTGTGCCGGTGCTGGAGCAATACTCTGGTTTGCGTGCTGGCCTGGATTTTTTCGTGGGCTACTCGCCGGAACGTATCAATCCCGGTGATAAGGAACACAGCTTTGAAACAATCACCAAGGTCGTTTCCGGCCAAAACGAGCGTGTCCTCGATATCGTAGCCGCCGTGTATGAATCGGTGGTGACGGTGGGGGTGCATCGGGCGCCCAGCATCGCGGTTGCGGAGGCCGCGAAAGTGATAGAAAACACCCAACGCGACCTCAACATCGCGCTGATGAACGAACTGTCTCTGATCTTCAACCGCATGGGCATAGACACCCGGGATGTGCTCGCTGCTGCCTGCACCAAATGGAATTTTCTTCCTTTTGAGCCTGGGCTCGTGGGCGGCCACTGCATTGGGGTAGATCCGTACTACCTTACCCACAAGGCCACCATGCTGGGTTACATCCCCCAGGTGATCCTAGCGGGTCGCAAGATAAACGATGAAATGGGCAGTTTCGTAGCGCAACAGCTGGTGAAACAGTTGATCCGCGAAGGTCTTGAGGTATCGAAGGGTGTCAAGGGTAGCACCGTAACCGTACTGGGGCTCACCTTCAAGGAGAACGTGCCCGATCTGAGAAACACCCGGGTGATCGACATCGTGCGAGAGCTCAAGGACTATCAGATCGACGTGCAGATAGTCGATCCACTCGCCGATCCGGTCGAGGCGCGGCATGAGTACGGCATAGATCTCACCCCGGAATCGGAGCTGCGAGCCGCTTCAGCGGTGGTGTTTGCCGTGCCGCACCAAGCTTTTTTACAAAGGGGATGGCAAGGGATCGGTGGTTTGCTAGCGGGTGGCCGCGGTGTCGTCATGGATGTCAAGGGGCGCCTTCCGCGCGAGCGGGTGCCTGAAGGGATCACGCTTTGGCGTCTTTAACGATTTTGGATCTTTGTGTATAGGAAAGAGGCATAGACGATGAACGTGGTGATGATCGGCACAGGGTATGTGGGTTTAGTATCGGGCGCTTGCTTTGCCGAGTTTGGTGCGGAAGTTGTCTGCGTAGACGTGGACAAGGAGAAGATCGCGCGCCTGGAACGCGGTGAGATGCCAATATACGAGCCGGGTCTAAAACAACTGGTAGACAAAAACGTCGGCGATCATCGGCTGAGCTTTTCAACCAGCTTCACCCCCGTCTCGCAAGCGGACCTGGTATTTATCGCGGTCGGCACGCCTTCCAGACGCGGCGATGGCTTTGCTGATCTCAGTTACGTCTACGACGCCGCGCGGGAGATCGCGCGCCACCTCCACGGCTATACCGTGGTGGTGGATAAATCCACCGTTCCTGTGGGCACCGCGCGTAATGTGGAGCGCCTCATCGGCGAGCAGAATCCTGAGGCAGATTTCGATGTCGCCTCCAATCCAGAATTTTTGCGCGAGGGCGCCGCCATCGGTGACTTCATGCGTCCGGACCGGGTGGTCATCGGTGCAGAAAGCGCGCGCGCCGAGGCCAGGCTGCGCGAGCTTTACCGCCCGGTTAATCTCATCGAGACGCCTATCGTGGTTACCAGCTTGGAAAGCGCAGAGTTGATAAAGTATGCTTCTAACGCCTTTCTTGCCACAAAGATCAGTTTTATCAATGAAATTTCTGTGTTGTGCGAAGCCGTGGGGGCCGACGTGCACGCGGTGGCGAAGGGCATGGGGCTGGACGGGCGCATCGGGCGCAAGTTTCTGCATGCCGGCCCCGGCTATGGAGGTTCCTGCTTTCCCAAAGACACGCAGGCCTTAGCACGGATCGCGCAAGAACACAGTGTGTCATGCCGCATCGTGGAGGCGGTGATCGAGGTAAACGCCGCACAAAAGGCGCGTATGATCAAAAAGATCCGCAGTGCTTTGGGGGGAGCCGAAGCAGGCAAGACGATCGCGGTTCTGGGTCTTACCTTCAAGCCTGAAACAGACGATATGCGCGATGCGCCGGCCTTGTCTATCCTGCCCGCACTGATCGAAAAAGGCACAAAGATCAAGGCCCATGACCCTCAAGGCATGAAGGAAGCCAGACACCTGCTTCCGCACGAGATCACCTATTGTGAGAGCAGCTACGAAGCGTTGGAAGGCGCGGACGCCACGGTGCTTTTGACCGAGTGGAACGCCTACCGCGGGCTCGATTTAGCGCGGGTAAAAAAGCTAATGGCCGGCGACGTATTCATCGATCTGCGCAATGTTTACGAGCGCGGGCAGATGGAACAAGCTGGGTTTCGCTACGTGTGTGTGGGGCGGTGAGGTAGATGCTGCGGCGTGGGTCTGGACCACTAGCTTGATAAGAGCTGGACTCGATCTCGTCGGATAGTTTCGCCTTAAACGGCATGCGCACTCATAAACCTGGGCTGTCAAGCCCAAGAAGCGGTTGGTATCGGCTAAAGGCACCGAACAGCAGCTTCTACCCTCTCCTGCTAGCCTTTCACCCCGGAATAACCCGAATAAGGACAGCACAATTCAAATTCCTAAGCCGCTCCACAGTGGAACTTTCTAAAATTCCTCTAACCAAAAAACCGAAACATGTCTGTTAACGCAAGCGTCACCACAGGGAAACGAAGCTTTAACTTAGCTATTCTAAAGTATATCGGCTTATTCGATTTATAGAGGAACCACCCGTGCGACAATGTTTATCCCAAACCGATCCTCAAGATCCCAAATGGACGATTGGCCTAGAGGATCTCAGTCTCTACCCGGACGTGGAAGATTGGTCTACCCTGGTGCAGCAGATCGTAGAACTGAGGGCGCTCATCGCAGATACTCGAACAGCGGAGGACGAAGAAGCCGCCCAGATGACGGTAGTCCTGGATAATCTGCTGAACCACAAACGACGATTGCTAAAATCACTCCATCCCGCCTAAACGACAACTGTTCTCACTGGGCAAAAGCGGCACGACGGGGAAGCGTGCGCGATGAGGAAGTGACCGAGAGGCGGCCTAGAAGGTAGCGAACCCAAGGTACGCCGGCTAAGAGTCAACACAATATCGCGATCGCGGGGGGCGGCTGAGCTGGCGTCACTCTCGCACAGAAGCTGGAGAAACACCTGCCGACGGATTGGCCCCTCAGAGCTTGTGAAAAAATCGCCAGCGAGCGAAGGCATCTCGCGTTCCGCCGGAACGCGAGATGCCGAGCGCAGTAGATTCACAAGCTCTCACCCTGCTCAACAAGGAAAACACCATTACCTACAACCCCTTTTCGGCAGTAGAATACGGTCAATTGGCAATGCCGGGAGAATCAACGATGGCTTTTTTACGCGAGACGGGCGGGAGCCCACAGGTTTCCCCCGATGAGTTTCCAGAACCCCTAATCGAGCTCCTGGCGAGCGCGCAGCAGGAACAAATCACCGTGCTGGCAGGCGGCTGTTTCTGGTGCGTGGAAGCGGTGTTTGCGCCGCTGGATGGAGTGCTGGAGGTCACCTCGGGTTATACCGGTGGCAGCGCTGAAAGCGCGGACTACAAGAGCGTCTGCGGCGGCGGCACTGATCACGCCGAGGCGGTGCGGGTCCGCTTCGATCCGGCTCGGATCGGCTACGGCCAACTGCTCAAGGTGTTTTTCTCTATCGCCCACGATCCGACCCAGCGCGATCGTCAGGGCAATGACCGCGGGCGGCAATACCGCTCGGCCATCTTCTATGCGAACGAGGCGCAGAAAACGGTAGCGCAAGCCTATATCCGCCAGCTTAACCAGGCGGGGGTGTTGCGGGCGCCTATCGCCACCGTACTTGAACCCCTAGAAGGCTTTTATGAGGCCGAGGCTTATCACCAGAACTACGCGGCTCAACATACAGACCAGCCCTACATCGCGGGAGTGGCCGCACCCAAAGTAGACAAGCTTAAGCAATATTTCGCGGCCCAGCTGAAAGAGGGTATCCAAGAAACACGGCTTCGCACGCAAGAGAAATCGGCATGAGCGAGGCCAAACGCTCGGCTTCCGGCTACGATCTCGCCCCTATCGGCGGCGGGGAGCGCGAACGGCTGGCGCAGCAGCGCCTAAGCGCCGAAGAGCGCCGCATCTTGCTCGGGCACGGCACCGAGCGGCCGTTTTGCGGTCAACTGCTAGATAACAAACAGACGGGCATTTACGGCTGCCGCCTGTGTGGGCTGCCGCTGTTTCGCTCGGGAGCCAAGTTCGACTCCGGTACCGGCTGGCCCAGCTTCTTCGAGCCGTTTGACCCCGAGCATATCCGCTCCCTGCGCGATGCGAGCCTGAGCAGGGTGCGCACCGAGATCCGCTGCGCCCGCTGCGACGGGCATCTGGGGCATGTCTTCCCCGATGGTCCCCTGCCCACCGGCCAACGATTTTGCCTCAACTCGGCGGCGATGGAGTTTTTCCCCGAAGGTGAAGAACCCGCGCAACAAATCGCCGTACCCTAGCGCCCTCTGTGGCCGGGTTCAGTCGGGCTCTTACTTGGAAGCCGAACGATGAAGATATTCGACGCACGCGACTACACGTGCGTTTTCAGAATGTAGTCGGCTCCCTTGCGGAAAGTTGTATCGAAATCCGTCGATTCCATCCCCAGTGCGAATCCCTTCTCAAAGACGTCCACCTAGCCTGTATGGACGTCGGTCAATCGGTGATGCAGGTGCACCACAAATCGAGAAAGTAACTGGAATTATTGATTCGGTATTTATATAAGCTATTGTTATGACTGGCGGAGAGGGAGGGATTCGAACCCCCGGAGGCTCGCGCCCCAACGGTTTTCAAGACCGCCGCTTTCGACCGCTCAGCCACCTCTCCGCAGAGGATCGGTATGGTAGCAGAAAGCAACAACACGCCGCTGCGCCTGATGGCGAGCGGCGGTTTACAATTTTGGCCTCGTGGCGTATCATTCTGGGTCATGAACCTGTTAAATCCGGCACGGTCCAATCAGTCGGTTCCCTGAATAGTCAGCTCTTTACGGAGGTTGGTCAAGCGATGAATGCGAATCGGTACATGGTCGCGAGGCCGCAAGCGGCGGTACTCGGGACGAACAAAGTCATACGTAACACTTACCTGCTATTGTCCATGACGCTGCTCTTCAGCGCCATGACGGCGGGGTTTTCCATGTCGCTCAACCTGCCCCACCCGGGACTGTTGCTGACGCTGGTCGGCTATTTCGGGCTGCTGTTCTTGACCTCGAAGTTCCGCAACAGCGCCCTCGGGCTGGTCTTCATCTTCGCGCTGACTGGGTTCATGGGCCTGACCTTGGGCCCCATTATCCAGGTATACATCAAAGCGTTTTCCAACGGCCCTCAGTTGGTGATGACGGCGTTAGGAGGAACGGGTGTCATTTTCCTGGGTTTGTCCGGCTACGCCTTGACCACGCGCAAGGATTTCAGCTTTTTGGGTGGTTTCGTGATGGTGGGCGTCTTGGTCGCGTTTCTGGCCGGTATCGCGGCCTTGATCTTCACCCTCCCCGGCCTTTCACTGGCCGTATCCGCCATGTTCATCATGCTCATGGCCGCCATGATCCTCTATCAGACCAGCGCCATCATCCACGGCGGCGAGGACAATTACATCATGGCCACGATCGGCTTGTACGTGAGCATTTATAACTTGTTCACGAGCCTGTTACATCTACTGGGGGTGTTCGGAGGCGAAGACTAACCGACATTTTCCAGCCGCTGATGCAAAAACCCCGGCCTTCGCCGGGGTTTCTTATTCCACCCACCTCAAACTCCTCCTTCGCTTCGGCGACCCTCTGCCCATCACATCTCACCGAGCGCAGAAATACTTTGCGCTCCCTTTGTGCGATCTATCTCTTGGCAAAACCCGTGGACAGCCCTGCTTGGCGCGCGGGTGAGAGATCCCACGCCGCCAGTAATCCTGGCCGTTATTTTGGTTTCGTATTCCTATCAAGGCGCGCTCGCGATCTCGTATGACCGAGAGCCCTACCGGTACTCAAGGCCGAGGAACTCGTACATGCTCTCGCTTCCCTCGAGCTTTTCCCCCTGGTAGGCAGCGACGGCGAGCTCGCAATGCCCTAGATCGATGAAGCGGATGCGTTTATCCAGGAGATGCTTAGAGAGTTTTTCCGCGAAAGGCAGGTTTTGGGGGATCCCTTTTCCGTACCTGAGCCAACCGTGCGCATCAGAAGTAGTGATGGCGAGGAGTTTGTTTTCCTCTTCCTCGTCCTTGGCCCTCTGAGGATCAACGATCGCCCATTTCCCAATGCGCTGCGGGCACATGCGGATAAGCTGCAATACACCCAATCCTCCTCGGCTGAAGCCAGTGGCGAAGATCTCCTGTTCATGGAAGTGCTCGGCTAGTGTAGTGTCCCTTAAATAACTTTACAGACTTTCCAGTGATTGCTATGGTCTCGCTCATGCCGAACACCAGCGTAGCGATCAAGTTGCAACCGGCTGAACGCACGCAGCTGGAGACATGGGGATCCGCACACGGAACTCCGCAACAGGTGGCGCTGCGCTGCCGGATTATCTTGGGCGCCCTGGCGGGTCAGAACAATGTGTCGATCGCCGAAGAAC
>JBOIEG010000705.1:0-3476 GCA_050740915.1 Gammaproteobacteria bacterium
CTTGCGGCTCTCTGTGGAAAGATTCTCTGGATGATTCGCCAACACCGCTGTCCTCCTCTCATTGACCCAAGGACAGTCTGACAACAAATCAATCCGCAAAACAGATGGGGTTGGCTAACCGCTTACCGTACAAGCGCACCGCTCGGACCCACCGTGCCCAGGACCGCCTACACCACGCTGCACCGAGTGCAAAGACCTTGTGCGTGCGCGCCGCCGAGCGCGGCGTACACCTGAGCGTGCTTACTCGCGGCCTGCTCCAGCTCCTCGATACCCACGGCGCGGTGGCCTTGGAAGAGGCCATTACAGCCGCCCTCGCCAAGGATGCTACGCACCTCGGCGCCGTGCGCCACTTCATCGACCAGCACCGCCATGCACGCGGTGCGCCGCCACCCATCGCGGTGGCACTGCCCGAGGACCCCCGGCTGCACTCACTCACCGTGCGCCCCCATGCCTTGAGTGATTACGAACAACTCTCGAGCGATCCGCCCGATGAGCACGAATAACACAACACCTCTCGCCCTAGAAGCGGCTCGCCAACACCTGTGCCGGCTCGGCTTTTACGGATTGCTCGCCCACGCCGAAGCAGTAATCAACGAGCCCTGGCTCACGCGTGTACTCGAGATCGAAGAGACTGAGCGTTAGCGTCGCCGCCTCAAACGCCGCCTTGAGACGGCCCGCCTGGGCGCCTTCCGACTCTCGTGTTCTTCGATGAGAAGGGCAACCCGATTGTTGATAAGAGCGTCGGGGCGTGGCGGCGGCGCATGACAAGGATGTGGTGGAATGACAAGTGGCTCAACCGCGTCATGGCCGCCGAACATGTGCTGACCAGTTTGCCATTGGCGGGAGAGGACGATTTGGTGCTTGAACCCGGACTCCTCTCGCTGACTTCGCCGCGTGGATTGAACGAAGCTATTCTCGAACCCGATGTCGCAAAGGAGGACACGAGCGAGGAGCTGCAGGATGAGGAATTGGAGCTCGACGAGCCGGAAGCGGAGGAAGGCGATGAATAGCGTCACCGTATTCGACGAGCCTCAGCTTGAGTTTGCGTCCGGCGAGAGGCTGGAGCATCCGCGTGACGGGCTTACCCTGTTCGGTCCCGTGGATTCCAAAGGCATCGAGAAACCGTCGCACCTTTGCTATGGGGTCGTGGGAACTAAGAGCGGCGTCGCGACGTTTCGCGAGTTCCTCAACGCGCTTAACCGGCCGATTCCGACCGACAACGATTTGAACGACGTTATTTGGCCTCACTTTCCGGGTTTTGAGGAAGCATTTCACGCGGTGCTTCCGATCGAGCCAGCGTGGGTTGAAGAACTCGACGAGTTGGTCGTTAAGAACGCGGCGACCGAGCTTGATGACCATAAGCGCGTGTTTGCAGTGGTGCCGCTCTTTCTGAACCAGGTCAGGGCGGCAAAAACGTCGGACGAGCCGTTTCGGTTCTTTGTGATTGTCGTGCCCGACGTCGTCGATGCGAACTGCCGGCCGAGACGCTCGGCTACTACTACGATCCGTGGGCCGCATTGGTAAAGTCGCAGCGCGCGAGTGCGCGTAGCTCGGGCGGCGCGACGGTCACTATGGCGAGATCACACCGGTCCGCGTTTCCGATCTCGCCGAGGAGATGATGGTAGCAACTTGAGCGCAGGGAATAGGGATTTTAAAAGGCCGTTTTCTGCTGGATCTGCATCGAACATTCCCCTGCTGATCGCCAAGATCCTCACGCATCTATCGAGGACTCGCTTGTTTGTCGACTCACTGCGCAGCAGCCCTTGCGGGATTCCGACCAAGGTACGGCGCCTCAGTGCAGCACCGGCAGCGGTTCACCCTCGATCTTGTCGGATCCGGGCACCCCGAACAGTTTCAATACGGTAGGCGCAACGTCGATGTTGCGCGCCCTCTCGATCGTTCCCATCCTGATACCGGGACCGGAGGCGATGAAGATCGCGCTCATTCTCCGGCGCTTCGGATTGTAGCCGTGAGCGCCATAGAAGTTCGGTACGGAAAAGACAGGAGCGGTTACGCTGGGGTCGCTAAGACGCAGGATCACAGGTGATTGCGTCCCATCGAAGTTGTAGCCGACGTTGAGTAGCGCGAAGACATCTCCCCCGTCTTGACCGATGAGCTCGTTGGTTCCGAGGCCAAAGGACGGGTCGCCAATGTCGGTGGGCAGGGGCCGGTAGCGGCCCCGATAAGCTTGCCCGAGGGCGGCCCTGGAGCGAAGGTCACGGCGGGGAGCACCGCTCGGCCTGTAAGGAGACAAAAGACCAGCGTTATCGTTCCTCGTCTGGATCCGGCAATCCTTGCTGAGGCTGGATTCAGCAATGCATCAACGGGGTGCGTAGGGTGTTACCTCCGCTTCGTTGGGCTCGTTCTAGGCGACAGGCTACCGGTGACCCGCTGGGAGGGGTTCCGGACGCTTTCAAGGATGCCAAGGGAATATGACCTAAGCGTGACGCCAACCATATTCTGTCTAGTGCGAGTGTAGGTGCTGCCGGCCGGCAACCCGAGTGGCCTTACGCACCAGCGGATCCTTCTCCATGTCGCCGAAATCGGCGAAGTCAACCCGGCGATACCCCACCACCGTTCCTGCTTGAGTACGCGCTATGGGCGCGGCGTCGACGGCCCAGGTCTCGATCAAGCGTGTGACGATCCGATGGCTCTGATCACGGCGTTCGATCAACAGTGGAAGGAACCAGCGGGCAATCCGTTCGTGTCCTCATGCGAGCGGATCTCGCTGTCACTCTCCCAGTTACGCACCGCCGTGTGGGCGTAGTTCGCGGCCGGGGTCGCGTGCGTCAGCCGGGCGGTAGTTACGACGCCGGTGTGTTTGCCGGCATGGGCGGCCTGCTCGAGAATGGTCTCTAACGACTTCGAAGCGATCACCTCTGGATCGCACTCGTAGCGCGCGGTGGTGTGGTCGACCGCCAGCATGCTCTCGCACGCCTTGTACCCGGTGACCATGGCGGTCGTCGTCGGTGCAGAGTCCGAGGTCTGCTGGTCCCAACTGTAGGTCTTGGATAACGCAACGTAGGGCAACTTCTCGAAGAACAAGCTGTTCTCCTCACCGGGCTTACCCATTTGCTGCCCTTCCAAGATGCGGGCAGCGGCCACGGTAGAGACTCCCATGCCATCACCGACAAAGAAGATCACATTCTTGGCCCGTTGCCTTATTGGGAGGAGGTTTTTTGCGGTCTCTATGTACTCCTGGCCGGCATCGAACCAGTCGGATACCGATTCGGGTCCTTGTACGACAGGCTCGGCCGCCATCGCCGCGGGAACCGCCACCGCTGTAGCGAGGGTGAAGAGAGCGCTGCGTACGGCCAGATTCGGGTGTTTATGTGTCATCAACTCACTCCTTTTTTTGGCTCCTCAGCAAAATTTGTGGGTAGTTTTCTACTTGATAGACCCCATGGAGTTAAGGGCGTCTGAGGAAAACAACGATTCTGACGCAAGTCCTACAGGCTCTGGCTGTGGATATATGG
>JBOIEG010000706.1:0-18605 GCA_050740915.1 Gammaproteobacteria bacterium
CATCATCAAGAAGATCGAGCGGGCGCGGGTCAAGATGGAGCAGATCAAGCCCAGATCCACCCTGCCCCGAGGGAAAAAAGAAGGCGGCTTAACTGTAAAGTTATTTAAGGGACACTACACTAGGTCATTTACAATAGTTGAGTAATTCACTAAGCTTTGTGCTCGCTACAAGCTCAAACACTGGGATCGACGACGATGAGGTTGACCACTCGGGGGCGTTATGGGGTGACCGCGATGTTAGACCTCGCGCTACATCAAGAACGGGGGCCTATCACCTTGGCCGATATCTCGGCTCGACAGGGCATATCGCTGGCCTACTTGGAACAGTTGTTCGCGCATCTGCGCCGGCAGGGTTTGGTACAAAGCCTGCGCGGGCCGGGAGGCGGTTATCGCTTAGGGCGCGCTGCGGGGCAGATCTCCGTGGCGGACGTTATCAGCGCCGTCGATGAGCCGGTGGACGCCACCCGATGCGGGGGATTGAAAAACTGCCAGGGTCACGAACGGTGCTTGACACATGACTTGTGGGAAGACTTAAGCGCGCAGATTTATGAGTTTTTACGCGATATTAGCCTGGAGCGACTGGTGCAACGCCGCAGCGTACATATGGTGTCCCGCCGCCAAGATATGAAGGCGGTGCAGTTCGCGCGCAACGCAAACGCTTAAAAAATTGGAGGAACAAGTGGCTGTTACTTTGACCGAACGGGCGGCCGCCCACGTAAAAAGGTTTATGGCGAAGGAGGGCGAAGACTGCGCGCTGCGCGTGGGAGTAAAACCGACCGGTTGCTCGGGATACATGTACGTGGTGGAACCTGCCGAGGCGGTGGCGGAGAGCGATCAGGTGTTCGAATCGAATGGGGTAAAGCTGGTGGTGGATCCCCAAAGCTTGAAGTATCTGTTTGGCACCGAGCTCGATTATGCCCGGGAAGGTTTGAACGAGGGCTTCAAGTTCATCAACCCCAACGTGAAAAGCACCTGCGGCTGCGGGGAGAGCTTTGGCGTATAAGCGAAGCCTTTAAACGATGATGGCAAGCAATGCACATGTGGAGGCCTTGGTCCGAAAGGAATATGAGGCCGGTTTTTACACCGATGTGGAGTCGGATACCGTACCCCCGGGCCTTAACGAGGACGTCATAAGGGTGATCTCACGCAAAAAGGAAGAGCCGCCGTGGTTACTCCAATGGCGCCTTTCGGCATTTCGCCACTGGCAAACCATGGCCGAGCCTAAATGGGCCAAGGTCCATCGCGCGCCCATCGATTATCAAGGCATTTCTTATTATTCCGCGCCGAAATCGGACAAAGATGCGCCGAAAAGTCTGGATGAAGTCGATCCCAAGCTGCTCGAGACTTACGAGAAGTTGGGGATCCCCCTGCGCGAGCAGGAAATGTTGGCCGGTGTGGCGGTGGATGCCGTGTTCGACAGCGTGTCTGTGGCCACCACTTTCAAGAAGAAGCTGGCCGAAGCCGGGGTTATCTTTTGTCCGTTTTCTGAAGCCGCACGCGATCACCCCGAATTGGTCAGGGCGTATCTCGGCTCGGTCGTGCCCATTACGGATAACTTTTTCGCCAGCTTGAATTCAGCGGTATTCACCGATGGGTCGTTCTGCTATGTGCCCAAAGGGGTACGCTGCCCCATGGAGCTGTCGACTTATTTTCGCATCAATGCGGCGAAGACCGGGCAATTCGAGCGCACGCTGATCATCGCCGATGAGGGCAGCTACGTGAGCTATCTCGAAGGGTGCACCGCGCCGATGCGCGACGAGAACCAATTGCACGCCGCGGTGGTAGAGTTGGTTGCGTTGGTGGACGCGCGGATCAAGTACTCCACGGTGCAGAACTGGTATCCCGGCGATGAAAACGGCAAGGGCGGGGTCTACAATTTCGTAACCAAACGCGGCGAGTGCCGGGGGCGCAATGCCAAGATCTCCTGGACCCAAGTCGAAACGGGCTCTGCCATCACCTGGAAGTACCCCAGTTGCGTGCTCAAAGGAGACAACACGGTAGGAGAGTTCTACTCTGTCGCGTTGACTAATAACTACCAGCAAGCCGATACCGGCACCAAGATGGTCCACATCGGCAAGAACACCCGCAGCACCATCATTTCCAAGGGGATCTCGGCAGGCCACGGTCAGAACACGTATCGCGGTCTAGTGCGGGTTGGCAAAGGAGCAGAGAACGCCCGCAATTACACCCAGTGCGATTCGCTGCTTCTAAGCGATCGCTGCGGCGCCCACACGTTTCCCTACATAGAGGTTAAAAACTCCACGGCAAGAGTGGAACACGAAGCCTCCACCTCCAAGATAGGCGAGGATCAGCTCTTCTATTGCAAGCAACGGGGTATCGCCGAGGAAGATGCTGTCAACATGATCGTGAGTGGATTCTGTAAGACAGTGTTCAAGGAACTACCTATGGAGTTCGCCGTGGAAGCACAAAAGCTCTTGGGTGTCAGTCTCGAAGGCGCGGTGGGTTAACCGCGCGGCGGCCCGAGTGCGAAACAAACCTTTGCTGGAAAAAGGAATATGCTGACCATCAGAAATTTGCACGCGAGTGTCGATGGCAAGCCGATCTTGTGCGGCCTTGATCTGACGGTTAGTGCCGGCGAGGTACACGCGATCATGGGGCCGAATGGGTCCGGCAAGAGCACACTCGCCTATGTGCTAAGCGGTAGGGATGACTACCAGGTCACTGCCGGTAGCGTGAGTTATCGAGGGAGAGACTTGTTGGGTATGCCGCCAGAGGAGAGGGCCAGGGAGGGTGTGTTTTTGGCCTTCCAATATCCGGTGGAGATCCCGGGTGTAAACAGCGTCTATTTGCTCAAGGCAGCGTTAAATGCTATTCGCCAACACCAAGGTCTGGAAGAATTGGATGCAGTCGATTTTCTTTCTATGGTCAAGGAGAAAATGAAGCTGGTACAGATGGACGAGGGCCTGCTCAGCCGCTCCGTTAACGAAGGCTTTTCGGGTGGTGAGAAAAAACGCAACGAAATATTCCAGTTGGCAGTATTGGAACCACGGCTCGCCATTCTCGATGAAACCGACTCAGGGCTGGATATCGACGCCTTGCGCATCGTAGCGAATGGGGTAAACCTGCTGCGCTCCGCAGAACGGGCGTTCGTCCTCGTCACCCATTATCAACGGCTTTTAAACTACGTTGTGCCGGATCGAGTGCACGTGTTATCCGGCGGGCACATTGTGAAATCGGGCGGGCGGGAGTTGGCATTGGAGCTAGAGAAGCGCGGTTATGATTGGGTGCGCGAGGAAGCGGCGGCATGAATACCGCCGTGGAACACTATGCGAGAGAATTCGCCCGCGTGGGACAGGATCTGCCAGGAGCAACGATCCCGATGATAGCGGACTACCGCCGGCGCGCCATGGCGCGTTTTCATCAGACAGGGTTTCCGACTCCCCGCCTTGAGAATTGGAAATACACCGATGTGGCGGCCATCGCACGAGGCGCGTTCCGCCTGGCGACAGCAGAGGATCGGCGGCTTGAAGAAGACGCGCTGCGTGGCTTGCGTTTCGGCGAGCTCCCGTGCCATGATCTGGCGTTTGTCAACGGCCGTTTTGCGCCACAACTCTCCAACACCGATGGGCTGCCGGATGGGACAAACGCTCGCAGCTTGGCGGAGGTGCTGGCGGGTGAGCCCGAGCTGTTCAATGACTACGTGCGCTGCCGTCAAGCCGATGAGGGGCCAGGCTTCGATGCCTTGAACAGCGCCTTTATCAGCGACGGGCTGTTGCTTACTCTCGGACCCGGAACAATGCTGGAGAAGCCGATCCACCTATTATTCGTCTCCACACAAGGCGATGCGGCCCTAGTGAGTCACCCGCGTGTCATTATCGAAGCTGCTGGGGCGTCCCGGGCGACAGTGCTTGAGAGCTATCGGAACGTGAGCGAATGCGCTAGTTTCACCAATGCAGTCACCGAGATCCGCGCCGGTGCGGGCTCTGTGCTTGAACATTACCAGATCCTAGACGAAGGTGCCGGCGCTTATCACATCGGCCGTCTTGCTATCAACCAGTGTGCCGGTAGCCATGTGACGTCGCACGCCATCGCTTTTGGGGGGGCGCTATCGCGCAGCGACATCCACGTCACATTGGATGGGCAAGGCGCCGAAGTCACGCTCAACGGTTTATACCTGGTCGAGGGGCGCGAGCACGTAGACTTTCATACCCGCATCGATCACGCTAAGCCCTCCACCCGCAGCCGCGAGCTCTACAAAGGGGTGCTCAATGGCACCGGGCGCGGCGTTTTCAATGGCAAGGTGGTGGTTCATAAGGGCGCTCAGAAGGCCGATGCCGCTCTGTCGAACAAGAATCTCTTGCTGTCTAAGCACGCGGAGGCGAACACCAAACCGGAGTTGGAGATCTATGCCGACGATGTCGCCTGCAGCCATGCGGCGACGGTAAGCCAGTTGGACGAACATGAGCTCTTTTATCTGCGCTCGCGCGGCATAGACAAACAGGTGGCCCTGGGCTTGTTGACCTACGCGTTTGCCGATGACGTCATCGCCCGCATCCATGTGGAGCCCGTGCGGCACACGTTGGAGCAAGCCCTGCTTGGCCACTTGCCCGATTCGAAACGGATCAGAGAGTTGATGTGAAGTGGCGATAAGCGTCCCGGTGCAGTCGATGCGAGAACATGCCGATCTCAGTGATCGCCGCGCGGATTTTCCTATTCTGGCGCAACAAGTGCGCGGCGAGCCCTTAGCTTATCTCGACAACGCCGCCACTACCCAGAAGCCGCACGCGGTCCTCGACGCTATCGACCGCTATTACCGGGAAATAAACGCCAATATTCATCGCGGCGTGCACACGCTCAGCATGCGAGCGACGGATGCTTATGAAAGCGCGAGAGAGAAGATCCGTGGTTTCATCAACGCCGCGGATCCGTGCGAGGTGATCTTTGTGCGCGGGACCACAGAGGCGATCAATCTGGTGGCGCAGAGCTACGGACGGGCTCATATCGGGCCTGGGGATGAGATCCTCATTTCCCATATGGAGCACCATTCCAATATCGTCCCTTGGCAAATGCTGTGTGAGCAAACGGATGCGCGGCTTAAAGTGATCCCCGTTAACGAGGCGGGAGAGCTCGACCGGGTGGGCTTCGAAAAGCTACTGAACCCGCGCACACGCCTGCTTGCCTTAGCCCACGTATCGAACGCCTTGGGCACCATCAACCCGGTACGTGAGCTCATCGCCAGGGCGCACGACTTGGGCGCAGTGGTGCTCATCGACGGTGCTCAGGCGGTGGCGCATTTGGCGGTGGATGTGCGAGCATTAGACTGTGACTTTTATGCGTTCTCCGCACATAAGATGTTCGGGCCGACGGGAGTGGGCGTGCTCTACGGCAAGCGCGCGTTACTGGAAAACATGCCCCCTTATCAAGGAGGGGGGGACATGATCAAGGCGGTCCGCTTTGAGCGCACGCTATACAATGACTTGCCGCACCGATTCGAGGCAGGGACGCCCAATATCGCGGGTGTCATCGGATTGGGTGCGGCGGTCGATTACCTTGCATCGCTCGGGTTCGAGGCGATTGGGCGCTGTGAGGACGAGCTACTGGCCTATGCCACGCGGCGCGTAAGCGAAATCCCAGGAGTACGTTTCATCGGTACCGCGCGCGAGAAAGCGAGCGTATTGTCCTTCGTGCTTGACGGTATGCATCCCCATGATGTCGGCACGGTGCTGGATCACCACGGTGTGGCCGTGCGTACGGGGCACCATTGCGCCATGCCGCTGATGGAGCGCTTTTCTGTCCCGGCGACGGTTAGGGCTTCGTTTGCTTTCTACAATACCTTGGAGGAAATCGAGCGCTTACTGGGAGGATTGCATAAGGCGAGAGAGGTCCTGCTTTGATGTTCGATTTGAAGGATCTCTACCAAGAGGTGATCCTCGATCACAACCGGCGGCCGCGCAACCACCGCAAGATGGACGGCGCCGACCACCACGCGGAAGGGTTCAATCCGCTGTGTGGCGATAAGGTCAGCGTGTATTTAAAGGTCGATGACGGAGCGATCACAGACGCGAGCTTTGAAGGCAGTGGCTGTGCGATCTCCGTGGCGTCCGCCTCGTTGATGACCGAACAACTGAAAGGCAAGACCTGCGCGCAGGCGCGAGCGCTGTTTCATGCGTTTCATGATCTCGTCACTGACTCTAACACCACCCCGAAAGGCTTAGGAAAGCTCGGTGTTTTCGGTGGGGTTAGGCAATTTCCTGCGCGAGTGAAATGCGCCATCCTGTGTTGGCACACCTTGGGGGCGGCGCTCGATGATACGCAAAAGAGCATATCGACAGAGAGCTTGTGAAAAAATCGTCGCGAGCGACGGGAGGTCGCGTTCCGCCGGAGCGAAGGACCGTTTCGTCGGGAACAAAACGGCGCACAAGCCCCGCGGGGCGAGTCTCAAGGATGAGACGAGCAACCGGAGTGTATAGTGAAATACATGAGGATCCCGAGCAACCGCCGGAACACGAGATCCCGAGCGCAGCAGGTTTCTTCACAAACTCGGAATAGACGGCGATGTATGAGGAAGAAGCCATCACCCTTGAGCGCGATTGTGAAGCGGTGCTGATCCCGCAGGGGACACCGATCATGCTGCCGGCGGGTAGTGTGGTATTTATCACTCAGGCCTTGGGCGGTAGCTATACGGTGTCCATTAACGGCAATCTCGCGCGCATCAACGGACGCGATGCGGACGCTTTGGGTTTGGAAGTGCCGGAATTCCATTCGCACCAGGCGGGCGATAACAATGATCTTGACGAGTCCTTGATCTGGATCCAGCTTAAGACCTGCTACGACCCGGAGATCCCGATCAATATCGTGGACCTCGGCCTTATCTACGGGTGCGAAACGACTAAAGTCGAAGAGGGAAAATACCGTGTGGAGGTAAAAATGACCTTAACGGCTCCTGGCTGTGGTATGGGGCAGTCTTTGGTGGAAGATGTCAGGAGCAAGATCGAGAGGGTGTCTTGCGTGAGCGAGGTGAGCGTCGAGCTAGTATTCGATCCACCTTGGGACCAGAGCATGATGTCCGAGGCTGCCCGCCTGCAAACCGGAATGTATTAGCGAGCTTCTGCGGCAGCCTCCCAACGGCGCACGGACGGGTATTGCTGGATTTTCCCATGCGGCTAAAACGCGATTCCTATATCATATGATTCCGTCCAGAACAGGAAAAATGGCAGACTGGATATCGGTTGCCAAGAGCGATGAGCTTGCCCCCGGCGACAGGCGAATTGTGGAAGCGCAGGGGACGCAAATTGTCGTTTTCAACCTCGACGGTGAGTATTACGCGATTGAAGACATGTGCACCCACGATTACGCACCGCTCGATGGTGGGCTGATCGAAGGCGATGCGATCATGTGTCCTCGGCACGGGGCGAGATTCTGCATCAAGACGGGAGAAGCTCTGAGCCCCCCCGCGTACGAAGCGCTCACCACCTTTCCAGTGCGCGTGGAAGACGGAATGGTCTTCGTTCGTGACAACCGGTTCGACTAAACGCGGGCGCCCGGGTTGAGGACGTTTCGGCGCAGAGGCAAGGTTTGACGGAGGATTTTTTGCCACGCTTGCCCCCTCCTATAATCTATAATAGAGGTCGTTAACCGAGGTCGGAGATCGTTTCAGATGGACGGCTTAACCAACCTCCTAGGACTCAAGCGCCAAGCCCTAGAGGGCTTTTTTGTCTCCTTGGGTGAAAAACCCTTCCGGGGGTCGCAAACGCTCAAATGGATCCACCAACACGGCACATCGTGTTGCTGGGACATGAGCAATCTCAGCCGATCGTTGCGCGATAAGCTCGACGCAACGGCGCAGATCACGGCCCCGGAAATCATCTTGGAAAGCCTGTCTCAGGACGGCACGCGCAAGTGGCTGCTCGAGCTTCAAGGAGGAAACAGGGTGGAGACGGTTTTTATCCCGGAACAGGAACGGGGAACCTTATGCGTGTCTTCCCAGGCCGGCTGCCCCTTGGATTGCCGTTTTTGCTCCACCGCAAAGCAAGGTTACGCGCGCAACCTCAGCACGGCGGAAATAGTCGGCCAACTATGGTTGGTCAAGCGGCGGTTGGGGGAGTTAGGACATGGGCTAAAGTCTATTACCAATGTCGTGTTCATGGGCATGGGGGAGCCACTGCTGAATCTGGACAACGTCGCCTGCGCCATCGACATCATGCGTGATGATCTGGCGTACGGCATAGGCCGCCGCCGGATCACGGTAAGCACCGCGGGTATCGTTCCCGGGATCGACCGCTTAAAGGCCTCGTGTCCGGTGAGCCTAGCGGTGTCCTTGCACGCGCCTAATGATGCTTTGCGGGAGCAACTGGTTCCTATCAATAAACGATACCCCATCGCCGATCTGCTGGCCGCTTGCCGACGCTATATCGATGGTGTGGACAAACGGTCCCAAGTCACCTTCGAATACGTCATGCTGGCCGGCGTCAATGACTCCCAGAAGTGCGCCCGCGAGCTGGGGGCTCTGCTGCGCGGTCTTCCCGCTAAGGTTAACCTCATCCCGTTCAATAGGTTCCCCGCGGCGCCGTATCGGCGCTCCGCCCCAGAGGTCATCGATCGCTTTCGAGAGGTGTTGTTACGATCTGGATTGATAACCACCACTCGCAAAACACGGGGAGACGATATCGATGCGGCTTGCGGACAGCTCGTCGGTAAGGTTCTAGCGCGTTCTGCCAGACACCGCCATGCCAGGGCAGCGGCAGGATAGGCGTGCAAGCGCTTAAAGCATTACCGTTTGCCGTACTGGTGATGGTTCTTGCCTCGTGCAACAAGGCGGTGGTGCGCGATCCCAATTACACCTCCGATCAACTCGCGGAAGTGAACATGAAGCTCGGGGTCGCCTACATGGAAGAGGGCAGATACGACGTTGCGCTCAACAAGTTACAGAAGGCCCTGGACGCCGATGCGAATTTCGCCGCCGCGCATAGCATGCTCGGTGTTTTGTATAACCGCATGGGAAAGATGGGTGACGCGGAGGAACATTACCGGCGTTCCGTTGACCTGGATCCGCAAGACTCTCTAGCGCTCAACAATTACGGACAGTTCTTGTGTCAAAAGGGCGAAACCGCAGAAGGGATAAAAATGTTCTTGCAAGCTTTGGAAGATCCGGCTTATGCCTCACCGGAGGCGGCCTATACCAATGCCGGTACCTGTTCCCTGCTCGCTAAGGATCCCAAGCAGGCGGAGACTTATTTTCGCAAGGCTCTGACGATCAATCCGGGTGTCGCGGTCGCCCTATTGCAAATGGCGGATATGAGCTTCAAGAAAAAGGATTATCTTGCGGCACGAGGCTATCTGCAGCGCTACCAAGAAGTCGCCCAGCACGATGCGCGATCGTTGTGGTTATGCGCTCGCGTCGAGCACGAGCTGGGCAACCAGGACGCGGAAGCGAGTTATGCTCTGTCCTTGCGCTCCAAATTTCCCGATTCGCAAGAAACCCGGTTGCTGGGCTCCCCTCGTTAGTGCAAGATCGCGAAAGCACCGCTCCGATGGCATCCGGTTTCGGCATTAGACTTCGCCAGGCGCGCGAAGCGTATAAGCTGTCTATTGACGAGGTTGCGGCGCGGCTTAATCTGAAGCCCGCCATAGTTCTAGCTCTGGAAGAAGATCGATACCAGCACCTGCCTTCCGCCGCTTACACGTGCGGTTACCTGCGCGGCTACGCTCGGCTGATGGGATTGGATGCAGAGGGGTATGCGCACAAGGCGCTGGAAGAAGATGACGGGTGTTTAATTCATCCTTTCTCGGGGCTAGGCAGGCAAAAGACCGTCGGCGGCGGCTGGCTTTTTAAGAAAGCAGGCTACCTTAGCTTGGGCGTGCTGGGATTCTGGATGGTGTCGTGGTGGCAGGCGCGTTGGAATGACGGGCTTGATAAAACCATCTCCTTAGAGAGCTTGACCGCGGCCGGCTCGCCATCGCTCGAAATCGATGTCGGTAGACCCCGCACTGAAACGATCGCCGCCAACAAAAAGACAATCGAATCGCAAGGATCCAAAACGCGAACCGCGCAGAGGAGCCCACCGCGTGAGGCGGTGAGCACGCAAAGCCAACCTCCTCCGCAGAGCACAAAACCGCCCAAGCGCCGGATCGAGATCAACCCCACGCAGCAAGCGTGGATCGAGATCACGGATGCGGCTAAAAGCTCCCTTTTTTATGCTCTAGCAAAACCCGGTGAGGCTATTTCGCTGAGCGGCCAGCAGCCGTTCAAGCTCGTTTTAGGAAATGCCTCTGAGGTGAGCTTGCGCTATGATGGTAAGCTTGTCGAGATAACCCAATTAATACATAAAGGCGTAGCGCGCTTCACGTTGGATGACAAAGGGGCTCACCCGTAGCCCGTTTTCGTTTCGGATCTCAGCAATGGGCTTCCCGCTGCATTTTAACGTTTCCTTCCAATCGTCACTGAGAGAGCGCGGTGCTCGCTCGTATTCCTCGGCGGATCGCCGTGATCTCGATTAAGGCCGTACGGGGGATGAATGACATCCTCCCGGACCGAACCCCCTTATGGCAGCGACTCGAGAACACCGCGCGGGTCGTATTGCTATCGTACGGCTATGAAGAGATCCGTTTGCCCATTCTTGAGCAAACTGTCCTGTTTGAAAGGTCCATCGGAGAGGCCACCGATATCGTTGAAAAGGAAATGTATAGCTTCACGGACCGAAATGGGGACAGCCTGTCGTTACGACCCGAAGGAACGGCCGGTACCGTGCGTGCGGTGCTGCAGCACAATCTGTTTCGCAACCAAGCGCAGCGGCTGTGGTACATGGGCCCGATGTTCAGGCGAGAACGTCCGCAAAAAGGACGTTATCGCCAGTTCTACCAAATTGGAGCTGAAGCATTTGGTATGTCCGGTCCTGATATCGATGCCGAGCTCATTATACTCACGCGTCGCCTTTGGCACCGACTTGGCCTATGTGGTTTACGGCTGGAGATCAATACCTTAGGCACAGCTACTACGCGCGCCCGGTTTCGTCACGATGTGGTTTCGTACTTTAGCGTCAACGCCGAAAAGTTGGACGAAGACAGCCACCGCCGGCTGCAGAGCAACCCTTTACGCATACTCGACAGTAGAACTCCTGAGCTGCAGGAGCTGATCCAGGGTGCCCCCACCTTCGAACGATACGTGGATCCGGAGTCAGGGGAACACTTTCGACAATTACGGGAAATTCTTGAGCACAACGATATCGAGTACCAGGTCAACCCGCGTTTGGTCAGAGGATTAGATTATTACGGCAAGACCGTGTTCGAATGGCTGACTACGGAATTGGGAGCGCAGGGAGCAGTCTGCGGCGGTGGGCGTTACGATGGCTTGGTGGAACATTTTGGAGGAGAACCCACACCCGCAGTGGGGTTTGCCATCGGTATGGACAGGCTTATCGAGCTCTTGAGCGAAACGCCACAGAATGACCTTGCTCGGGGTGGCAATGAGCCGCACCTCTATCTTATCGTGGGCGGTGAGAAGGCTTACGGCAGCGCCGTGCGTCTTGCGGAATCGGTGCGAGAAGCGATGCCTCAGATCCGCCTGGTCACCCACTGCGGTTCGGATAGCTTCAAGCGCCAATTCAAGCGGGCGGACAAAAGTGGCGCCAGGGCCGCACTGCTGCTAGGCGAGGATGAAATCGCCCGAGGCTTGGTAACCATTAAACATCTGCGTATGTCATCGGGGCAGGCCACCGTGGTGCAGAGCGAGCTCATCGCCTATCTACAAAAAGAGTTTGCCAGCCTATGCACGCCTCGATAAATGGCTTCCCCGCAATTTATCGAATCGCACGTCCGTGTGAGGGCGGACACTCCGAATTAATCGACGTGCCCCTATAGGGCACGTCGATTAATTCCATCCGTGGAATTTTTCGAATCGCAAAGCAAAAAATGCGATTTTTTCTTCGCTCCATTTTACAAACAGTTACCTGTTTGTAAAAGGCGCGGCATATCCCTATACCGCCGGGCACTTCGAATGAATCGAAGTGCCCTATAAGGGTTTCCGCAGACTGAACCGACAGCGGCGATCCTCGATCCGGAGGGGCCGCAAAAAACAGACAGAATCTTCGGGAGGAGCAGTGAACGAATTTCGCAGTGATGAGGAACAAGTCGAGGCCATAAAGAGCTGGTGGAAAGAAAACGGCAAGTCCATTGTCGTCGGTTTATTGATCGGCTTAGTAGGGGTTTTTGGGTGGCGCCTTTGGAATGAAAAAAGAGAAACGGCAGCGGAGCAAGCCTCGATAACCTACCAAAAAATGGTGGCCAGCATGACGGAGAACAAACCAAAGGCCGCCAAAGAGCTGGGGCAGGAACTGATCAAAAATTATGATCGCTCCGCCTACGGTGTGTTAGCGGCCTTGTTGCTGGCGAAAATCGAAGCCGAGGACGGCAATCTAGACAAAGCGGCCGAGCACCTGCGGTGGGCGAATACGCACGCTGAGGTCGAAGCCTTGACCACGACGGCCCGGCTTCGGCTCGCGCGCGTTTTACTTTCCCAAGGAAAAGCGACGGAAGCGTGGGGCGTCCTATCTCAGCTCAAGGGAATCGATGATTTGGCGGTTTACCAAGAGACAAAGGGCGATACGCTGGTCGCTTTGGATAAAAAAGAGGAGGCTCGAAAAACTTATAAGCAGGCATTAACACTGTTGTCGCCGTTCGTCGACAAGAGCCCGCTGCAAATGAAAGTCGACAACCTCGGACTAGATACGCAAACCACGGCACCATGAAGGCGCGCGTCTGCTTATTGTTAGCAGCGGTGGCGATCGGGGGTTGTGGCGCAAGTAAAGCCTTTATCCAAAAGGCAAGCGCATGGATGAGCGAGGAGGAGTCCTTTCCGCCCCTTCCAAAGTTGGATTCCGCGATAAGCATAGAGACCTTATGGTCCGAGCAGATGGGCGAAGGAGCCGGGGAATTCTACCTGAAGCTAACGCCCGTTGTGAACGAGAGCAGTGTATTCGTAGTGGATCGCGAGGGTGAAGTAGCGCGCATAAACATCGAGAACGGAACCACGGTCTGGAATAGCGAAATCGATCGCTTTATCTCTACTGGACCGGGCTTGGGCGATGATGGGCAGCTCTATCTGGGAACCACGGAGGGAGAGGTGATGGCCTTGTCTGCTGAGGATGGCCAGCAGCGGTGGTCCACCCGCGTTTCCAGCGAAGTGCTTGCCGCACCGCGTTATTCGCAGGGCGTGGTCGTGGTGCGTACCGGCGATGGGAAACTGTTTGGTTTAGAATCGGCAAGCGGAAAGCGTCTGTGGGTCTATGACAGAACCGAACCGGCGCTGACCTTGCGCGGAGCGAGCGCCCCTCTTCTCAGCGAAGCGCTCGTGGTCGCCGGCTTTGACAGCGGCCATCTGGTTGCTCTTAACCTGCACACGGGAAAGCTGAGTTGGGATATGCGCGTGGTCTTACCCTCGGGACGCTCCGATCTCGAGCGCATGGTGGATATCGATTCTGAGCCCCAGCTCTACCAGGGCGTGGCTTATATCGCCGCTTATCAAGGGAAGGTAGCGGCTATCGAGCTGGAATCCGGACAGACCTTGTGGACTCGGGATCTGTCCTCCTATGCCGGAATGGGGCTTGGGGAAGGGGAAATTTATCTCACCGGCAGCGACAGCGCGGTGTGGGCCCTGGACCGCTTCTCTGGTGATACGGTATGGACGCAAAAGGCGCTTAAAGGCCGCCTTTCGACAGCCCCCGCCAGCCTCGGCCCTTATCTGGTTGTGGGAGACCAAGAAGGATATTTGCATTGGTTAAGTCGTTCCGATGGACAGCTACTGGCATTCGTGCAAGTGGATGAGAGCCGCATTTTAGCCCCTCCTGTCACGGCCAATGGAACGGTGATCGTCTATTCTGCGGACGGCCGGCTTGCCGCCTATCGACCGCAGTAACCCCAATAGCTTGGGGTCGGACCCATGAAGCCCATCATCGCGATCATCGGTCGGCCAAACGTCGGCAAGTCGACCTTGTTCAACGCCCTCACTCGCACCCGAGACGCCCTGGTTGCCGACACCCCGGGCCTTACACGGGATCGCCTCTTCGGGGACGGACGGGTTGGGGGCCGACCGACTATTCTGGTGGACACGGGCGGGCTGGCGGATGGCCCAGAGCCACTCCCGGCCCTCGTTTCCCAGCAGGCGCTGCGCGCGGCATCGGAGGCGGATGGCGTGATTCTTCTTGTGGACGCGCGCGAAGGGCTCAACCCGGCGGACAGCGCCATCGCAGGAAAGCTGCGGCGTCTGGGAAAAGCGGTTTTTCTCGCCGTTAACAAAACCGAAGGCCTGGATCCGATCCAAGCCGGCGTAGATTTTTACGCACTGGGGATGGGACAGCCGCTGCTCATCTCAAGCGCGCACGGGCAAGGCCTAGAGGCGCTCATGGAGGCCGTGCTCGCCCCCTTCGCGCACGAGCTGCCTGATCCCTCTGGCGAGATCGCAGCCGGGGTTATTCGCCTGTCCGTGATCGGGCGTTCCAACGTAGGCAAATCCACGCTTATTAACCGCATGCTGGGCGAGGATCGCATGCTGGTGTTTGACCAACCTGGAACCACCCGGGACACGGTGGCGACGCCGTTGCGCCGAGGCGGGCAAGATTACTTACTTATCGATACTGCGGGTGTCCGGCGACGTTCCCACGTCCCGGAAGGAATAGAAAAACTGAGTGTGATAAAAACCTTACGTGCCGTGGAGCGATCCGATGTGGCGTTGTTGCTGATCGATGCCCAGGAGGCGGTGACGGAACAGGACGCGTCATTACTTGGCATCGTGCTCCAGAGGGGGCGCGCTCTGGTCGTAGCCGTGAACAAGTGGGACGGGCTCGATAGCTCTCAGCGCCGGAGGATCCGAGCGGAGATCGAGCGCAAACTTCGTTTCGTCGGGTTCGCCGAGATCCACTATATTTCGGCCCTCCATGGCAGTGGCGTAGGGATGCTATTTCCCGCCATCGAACGCGCCTATGCTTCCTCGGTGATACGAGTGCCAACGCCCGAGTTGACGCGCATCGTGGGAGAGGCCGTTAGCAAGCACCCCCCTCCCCTAGTACGCGGACGGCGCATTAAGTTGCGCTACGCCCATATGGGGGGCCAACAGCCACCCACCGTGGTGGTACATGGCAGCCAGACCGATTCCGTGCCTGATTCTTACCGGCGCTATTTAGAGAACGCGATCCGAAAAGCCCTGCATCTAACCGGTACGCCCATACGCATCGCGTTTAGGCGCGCCCCCAATCCGTATGCGCAGTAGCGGGGATGCTGCGTCCACCCGATTGGGTATAAGATGCCACGAATGGAATTCTTCGAAGTGCCCTTATCATAGGCTTTCTATATAGCGTGAGATCGATAACAGGCGGGCAGAGCATCCAGATCTACAGGCGGCTACTGGGCTATGTCAGGCCCTACTGGCGCACCTTTGGGACTGCGATCGCGAGCATGGCCCTGTTAGCGGTGAGCGCACCCGCTCTCCCCGCCCTGCTGCAACCCTTACTGGATGGGAGCTTTGTGGCCAAAGATCCCACCGCCCGCTGGCTGATCCCCAGCCTGATCATCCTCGTGTTCCTGGTCCGCGGGGTCCTGAGCTATATCGGGGACGTAACGATACAATGGGTGAGCCAAAAGGTGGTGATGGACCTGAGGGCCGCGATGTTTCGCAAGCTGGTAACCCTGCCCTCGAAATTCTACGACAATGCGGCCTCGGGAGGGCTGATCTCCAAGCTGGCTTTCGACGTAGCCCAGGTAGCGGACGCTTCGACCCGCGGTGTCATCGTGTTGGTTCAAGATTCACTCGCCGCAACCGGCCTCATCATCTACCTGATAGTTTGCAACTGGAGCTTAGCGCTCATCTTCCTCTTCATGGCGCCTATCATCGGCCTCATCGTGGCTTGGGCAGGGAGGCGCTTGCGCGAGATGAGCCGCCGGGTGCAACAGTCTATGGGTATGATCACGCAGGTCGCACAAGAGACCATCGAATGCCAGAAGGCGGTAAAGATCTTCGCTGGACAGAGCTATGAGATCGAACGGTTTGAACAAGCGATAAACCGCATGCGCCAGTTCACCATGAAGGTGGCCACGGCGGCCGCGGCGAACGGACCCTTGGTGATGTTGGTGCTCTCGGTGGCCCTAGCCTTCATCACCTATCTTGCCGGAAAACAGGCGCAAGGCGGCAGCATGACAGTCGGGGAGTTCGTATCTTTCTTCACCGCCATTGCCATGCTGCTGTCGCCCATCAAACGGCTGACCGGAATCAACGAGCATCTGCAACGCGGGGTGGCGGCCGCAGAGAGCGTGTTTGCCCTGATCGACCGAGACCCGGAGCCGGATCAGGGTACGCAAAGGATCACGAGAGCGGACGGTAAGATCGAATTTCGGGACGTGAGCTTGAGCTACGACGCCGCGCATGCACAGGCCCTGCGCGGGGTTTCGGTGCTCATCGCCCCGGGAGAGACGGTGGCACTGGTGGGAGCCTCAGGTAGCGGAAAATCGAGCTTCGTAAACTTGATTTCCCGCTTTTACAGTCCCTCCAGCGGGCAGATTTTGGTGGATGGCGTCGATATCGAAGCGATCACCCTCCCCTCCCTCCGAGACAATATCGCCCTGGTCAGCCAGGAGGTGATCCTGTTCAACGATAGCATACGCAACAATATCGCTTATGGGGCCATGCGCGATAGCGGCGAGGCCGAGGTCGTACGGGCCGCGGAGGCCGCGCATGTCATGGAATTCGTACATGCCTTGCCAGCGGGGCTGGACACGCTGATCGGGGAGAACGGGGTCCGCTTATCGGGCGGCCAGAGGCAGCGTCTTGCGATCGCCCGCGCGGTTCTAAAAGACGCGCCGATCCTCATTCTCGACGAGGCGAGCTCCTCCCTGGACAGCGCCTCGGAGCGCCATATCCAAGAGGCGCTGGAAGATTTGAGAAAAGGACGAACATGTATCATTATCGCGCATCGCTTATCGACTATCCAAAACGCCGATCGGATCATCGTTTTGGATAAAGGTAAGATCGCCGAAACAGGCACGCACGCCGAGCTGATCGCTCACCCGGGCGTATATACCAAATTACACCGGCTGCAATTTAAGGACAGTCGCCGCGCAAGACCGGCGGCTGTTGGCGCTGGCCAGGGAGGCTGACCCGGGAAGAAGAACGCGCGCAGCACCCCGCATGGTATCATCGCGACGGCATTCAGCTATGCCTTTAGCGCGCTGATTTTAGGGCACTTCGATTAATTCGAAACGCCCGGCGGCATAAGCAGATCTCGATGAGAAAAATTCCACGGATGGAATTTTTCGAAGCGCCCTTTAAAGCAACTCAGTTATGAACAGAACGACAAAAAACAAAATAAAACAGGGCATTTTGTACTTAAGTATCGCCGCTATCGCTGCGGGATTGTTCTATATGTCGGGCGGCAGTTTCTATCTGTTCATAATAATAATCCTTGTATTGCTGGTGCCTGGGTTGATCCAGGCGCGCTTCTGGCGGGATTACCTCAGCGGACAGAACCTGATAACCCAGAAAAGGCATCTCGAAGCGATTGTTTATCTCCAGCGTTTCTTGAAAATGATCCGCGCCCGCCCAGAGCTAAAAAAATTGATCTGGGTCAACGCGCGCCCTTACACACGAGATGTGGAGGTCATGGCCTTAGTCAACCTTGGCGTTTGCCACCTTTGGTTGAATCAGTTGAAACAGGCGGACATGGCCTTAATGGAAGCGGCGAAGATCGATCCCGAATCGCCGCTGCCGTATTACAATCTCGCGCTTTTATCTCAAGCGAAAGACGACTTCGCGAAGGCACTGGAGTATCTGGACCAGGCGGAGAGTTTGGGCTTTAAGCGTTCGACCATTGCCCAAGCGCGACTATCCATACTGGCCGAGGCCCCCCGGGATCAGACAGACCCCTCGGACTCGGATCCCGGCTCAGGTGCGCCGGTCAGCCGAGCGAAAAAACGAGGAAGACAGGCCAGCGCTTGACCTAAAATGGCACCCCCCGACAAGGCCACCGCGTCGACCAAGCAATACCAGGCCGCTATCCCGCTCGGCGGATTCGCTTGGGATAGTCCAGATACCGGTTCCTGCAAAGCCCAGCGCCAGGTGCCGAGCCAGGTCCCGACCCACCCACCATCGATATGAAAAGGCCGCTCGGCCCGAGCACACCTGACGGCTTGGCGCAGGGCTTCGATCAAATCGGTGCGACGCTCCTATACATTGATAGTGAAAAATACGTCCCACCCGGTACGCGATAGCAGCGATAGTAACCTCGTTGACGTCATGAGCACGATAGCACGCTTCTTCATGGCGAGAATACCTCCTACGTTAAGGGATGTTGGTTTCTGAAAACCCTTATTTTGAGCGTTCTCGCCCCTTTCTTATAGCTGAGCGTTCTCGTCCCTGTTATCGCTGACTACGGTCCTACCCGACTTTGACAGTTTCGCGTACATTTTCGAGTCGCTGCGGTGGTAGGGTGACTAATCGATCAAGCGGTTAGGTGTCGGAGAGACGCAGACATGGCGAAAACGCTACGTACATGGATTAGCGTTTATACCTTGCGAAAGAAGTTGTACATCGTGTTGACGTACATGTATTTGCGCGAAACCCGCCAGAGGCGGGTCGACGGCTCCTACCTCACTCACCTCCAGAT
>JBOIEG010000707.1:0-4162 GCA_050740915.1 Gammaproteobacteria bacterium
GGGGAGAGTGGTCGTTGGTGACGATGGCGTGGAACATCCGCCGGCTGGCGGTGCTGGCGGGCTAAAAAGCGGGCCGAGAAGAGTCTGTCCATCATCAACTCACGGAGTCGATCGCCTTGATGACCACCAGAACCTCGATTTTGGCGCTCAACACGCACGTTATGGCTTTGGTGTTCAACCTAAGTCCGACAGGCTCCTAGGGCTTGAAGGAATCGAGATCGGTCACTACGCGGACCTTGAGACTCCGTGGGAGAAGACCTTTTTCTTCCTACCCTTGGGGCACTCCGAGGAGCTCACGCACCTGGAGGTAGCGGTCAAGTTGGCTGAGGAACTCGTGGAACAGGCACCAGCGGACCTACGTCGGGTGCTGGAGCACTCGGCAGCGCAAGCCCGTGGACATCGAGACGTCATTGCCCGTTTCGGTCGTCATCCTCATCGCAACGCGGTCTTAGGGCGGCGATCAACCCCGCAGGAACCCGCCTACCTGGCCAGCCGCCAACTCGTACATACGCGTGCGCTGCCACAGTAGCAATCGGGAAAGCCGCCGCCCAACCGTGTTTGTTCAGCCAGGAAGCAAGCCACCGGCCGGCGATGCGATGGAGGGCCGGTTGGCGGCAGAAGGAAGGTGAACGATAGATGCCATGAATGCGCTCAACTACGCTCGCGCGATGGCGAGCTACAACCGCTGGATGAATAAACGAATATACGATGCCCGCTCCAGGCTCACTGACGAGGAGCGAAGGCGGTGGCTGCCTCGGTGGTATGGCGGCTGTTGGCCCGGCACGGGTGGCGCAAAGTGGCCCCGGACATGCGCCACCCCAAGAGCGATCCCGCGGCGCAAGAGGCGTGGAAAAAAACTCCCCGAACGCTGGCTGCCACGCTGAATCAGGTCGATCTGCGTAGCCGATCGGTACGGCTGATTTTTCAGGACGAAGCGCGATGGCGCCTCCCCGGCGCTGTTGGGCGCCGCTGCCCTGGCGACCGGTTATACTCAATGGCTATGAACGGCAATTCATATAATCAGCAATTCAAAACCTATCGCTGAATTAGAATTGGCGGTGGCGGTACCCGCATCGTTCTTCCCAACCATGAACACGTAGCAAGGGGCAAGAACGGCTCGGTGTGGGCCGCAATAAGAAATCCCCGCTAAACAATGACGTTGTCATAGCCCACTATACTGTCCCCCTTGGCAGGAATTTTGGGCTAATATTGTGAGCCTAGCACACCGTCGGTCGCGGATTACCGACTCCCTGAGGCTTGCATGTCCCAAATTGTGATAGATGTTCCGACCTCGGCGTTCTCGGCGCTCCGTAAGTCTCCTGAGGAATTCGCTCGCGAGATGCGTATTGCGGCCGCCGTTCAATGGTACGCTGAGGGCCTGATCTCGCAGGAGAAAGCTGCGGAGATCGCCGGCTTAAGCCGCGCGACCTTGCTTGAGGAGCTGTTCCGCCGACGGGTCCCAGCCTGCCAGGTAACCATCGAGGACCTCCGCAAGGAACTTGAGGGTGCCTAACGTTTAGGTTGTTAACGCCTCGCCCCTCATTTTCCTTGGTCGGGTCGGCCGGTTCGATTTGCTGCCCGCACTTGCCGAGCAAGTACTGGTCCCCGAACCTGTGCTCACAGAAGTACGCGTGCGGGACTCCGCAGAGGCACTAGAGACCCAGTTGGCGAGCCTTGAACGTGTTCGTTTTGAACCGGAATGTCCGGTCTCTCCTAGCATTTTGGCTTGGGACCTAGGCAGGGGTGAATCGCAGGTGATCGCGATCGCCCTGCGCAATAAGGGCGCGGTTGCTGTTCTGGATGACCTGCAGGCGCGCCGATGCGCCTCTAGCGTGGGGCTGCGCGTCTTCGGTACTTTGGGCGTGCTACTTCGCGCTAAGCGCGCCGGGTTCATCCTGGCGGCGCGGCCGCTCATGATCGAGCTTGTTAACTCCGGAATGTACCTGCACCCGGACCTGATGGCGCAGGCGCTCGCGGAAGTGGGTGAGTAGGGTTTTTGTCGACCCCAGTAATTGGCGAGCGTGACCAAATCGTGACCTACTCCAGTCATCTCCTGTCACTTCCTGTCATCTGCAGTCACGTTAGCGCGGGGCCGGTGCGTCTAAGTGATTGTTTTTAAATAGCCCGTAGAGAGAACAGGGTTCTCATAATCCCTTTGTCGCAGATCGAGTCCTGCCGGGCCCATCATAAATCAATAGCTTAGAGCGCATCGCTGCTGCCCTTTGGAGAATATTCTGGCTATTGGAGAATATTTTCCGTTTTCGGTCGCAGCGGCGTAATTTCAGACCTCCTGATCTCATAGAGGGTCCTGCATGGTTAAGTCGAGGCGAAGAGAGAGATTTATCAATGGGTTGGATGCGGAGGAGAAGCGGGGCATTCGTGGCGGCTGGCGGGCGTGAGGGGATTTTGAAATGATCCCAAGGCAACAGGAGCGCGCCGTGTTTGCTCCTCACTCATCACGTGCCGTAGAAGTCTTCGAAGAGGTCAGCTCGATGCCGCAACGCCACTTGCCGTTCTTCCCGCCGGGGGTCAGCTATATCACGCGGGAACTCGCCTTTAGCAAAGAGCGCGATCAGGTCACGTATTTCAATGGACACATGCCGGTGTTCATTCACGACGCGGAGGACATCGCGATCTTCCGCATGATCACCAGCCAATTTTGTGTGAACGGTAATGCCAAACAAGCCGACATCGCACGGGCCTTTGGGGCCACCACCATCAGTGTGAAGCGGGCAGTGAAGCTGTATCGGGAGAGAGGACATCGAGGGTTTTATGCGCCGCGCCCCACCCGTGAGGGCCGCGGTCTTAATCGAGCCGGTGGTGGCCGAGATTGAGGAGTTTCTCGATGCGGGTTTAAGCGAAGCGGACATCGCCGAGCGAGCGGCTGGTTTGAAACGCGACACGCTGTGCAAAGCGATACGGGCCGGACGGGTACGTGCGCCCACTAAAAAAAAAGCGCTGCCTGCCTGCAGTGAGCCGCTAGCCCCCAGCACGAAACGCGCGCGCGCCGAGCTCGATTGTGCGGCGCCGATGGCCGGGGGGCGACGGCGACGTTAGACCGGCTCGCAGCGAGTCTCGGACAACTCCATGGGATCGCGCCTCGCTTTGAGGGTGCGCTCGATATTCCCAAAGGCGGCGTGCTGCTGGCCCTGCCTGCGTTGCTCATCAGTGGGTTGCTCCGCCATGCCCGTCAGTATTTTCAGTTACCTCCGGGGGACTCAGGGCTGGAGACGATCCCTTCGACAGGCTCAGGACAGGCTTTCTGCTCTTGGCTTTCATGGCGCTCGCACGGCTCAAATCCATCGAGGCACTGCGCTATTGTGCGCCTGGAGAATGGGGCAAGCTCTTGGGGTTGGACCGCATCCCCGAGGTGCGCACCCTGCGCGCGAAGAGCAAACACCTCATCGACACCATCAAAATGATCGCCTACCGCGCCGAGACAGCGATGGCACTAACCCTGCGCGAAAAGATGGCTCGCTATGATGATGCGCGTAGCTTGCTACGTGCCCTCTATAGCACCGACGCTGATCTCTGCCCAACCTCCAGGAGAAGACGCTCACTGTCCGCTTGCATCTGCTCGCCAACGACAGCTCCGATGCAGTCGTACGGTATCTGTGTGCCGAGCTCAACACGACCAAGACGCTCTTTCCAGGCACCGATCTGCGCCTTATCTACGAATCGGTCTCATCGCAGAATCCTTGAGATCAGGAGGTCTGAACTTTCTCCAGTTGTTTGACCTTTACATAACGGTCCGTCATCGCACTTGTCTTGTGACCAGCGACGAATCGATGGCGTTCTGGTTGATGGTGCTGATACCGTAGGCTGCCAGCAAGTGGTTCTTCACGCGCTGCCGCATCTGGTCTCGCTGGTTTACCAGCAGGACCCGCGCCTGCTCGCGCTCCGTCTGTGACAGGTGTCCGCCGTATTCGTTAAGCCGGTTTCCAGAGAGCACCTAGTCCCGGAACAAAAGCTCGCAGGCGGCAAAGCGACTTGCGCCCATAAGATCTCGACCGCTGCTCTCTCTGCTCGGAGGAGCTGAGAGCTTGTGAAAAAATCGTTGCGAGCGAAGGGAGGTCGCATTTCGCCGGAGCGCAGAAACTGGAATGTATATTGAAATACATGAGGATTCCGAGCACCGCCGAATTGCGAGATCCTGAGCGCA
>JBOIEG010000708.1:0-13428 GCA_050740915.1 Gammaproteobacteria bacterium
CCCATGTCTCCAGCGGCGTGCGTTCAGCCGGCTGCAACTTGATCGCCACGCGGGTGTTCGGCATGAGCGAGACCATAGCAATCACTGGAAAGTCTGTAAAGTTATTTAAGGGACACTACACTAGCTCGGACCCAAAATTCGGATGCTTCCGGATAGGTTATCCACCGCTTGTAATAATACTGTCACATTTCCTCCGTAGTATGGCGGCATCTTAGTAGCGACAGAAGTCTCACCGTTGTAGGGCACGTCGGTGAACCGTTTTTTGGCTAAAGGCGACCAGAGCACTTTGTTACCCCATTGATAATAAAGGTTATGGAGGTTTATATGTTATTTAAACGCTCGCTTAAGTTAGCGCTTGTGCTGGCTGTGGCTGGCATCGGTTTTTCCACCGTGGCGCAGGCGGCGCGCGACTATATCAGCATCGTCGGCTCGTCCACGGTATACCCTTTCGCCACCGTTGTGGCGGAGCGCTTCGGGAAGTCTAGCGGGTTAAAAACACCAAAGATCGAGGCGACAGGTACCGGGGGCGGTATGAAGCTGTTCTGCGCCGGGGTGGGTGTGGAGCATCCGGACATCGCCAACGCCTCTCGTCGGATGAAGGATTCGGAGTTCGCGCAATGCCAGAAAAACGGCGTTAGCGAAGTTGTAGAGGTGAAGATCGGTTATGACGGCATCGCTCTCGCAAATTCCAAGAAATCCCCACCGCTTACTATCTCACTCAAAGACGTGTTCTTGGCCTTGGGCAAGGAAGTACCCGATCCCAGCGGTGAGGAGAAACTGGTGCCGAACCCCTATAAGACATGGAAAGAGGTCAACAGCGCGTTGCCGGATGCAAAGATCGAGGTGTTAGGCCCACCACCCACCTCCGGCACCCGTGATGCCTTCGCGGAAATGGCCCTGGAAGGTGGTTGCAAGAGCTTCGGCTGGATCAAGGCCATAAAGGACTCGGACGAGGACAAGTTCAAGGCTATCTGCCATACGGTGCGGGAGGACGGCGCCTATATCGAAGCGGGTGAAAACGATAACCTCATCGTGCAAAAGCTGAAAGCCAATCCGAATGCCTTGGGCGTGTTTGGTTTCAGTTTCTTGGAACAGAATACGGATGAGGTCCAAGGCTCTTCGGTGGGCGACGTAGCGCCCAAGTTCGAGACCATTTCCGATGGATCCTACCCCATTTCGCGGCCTTTGTATATCTATATCAAGAAAGCGCATGTGGATGTTATCCCCGGGATCAAGGAATTCCTCGCGGAATTCACCAGCGAAAAGGCTTGGGGCGAGGAGGGATATCTGGCGGACAAAGGGCTCATCCCCATGCCTGCCGCAGAGCGCGAGCAGTTTACCGCCGATGCCAAAGGCCTCAAGGGAATGTCGCTATCGTAATTGTAATGAGCGAGCGCAGGATAATGCCCTGAGCTTATAGGTGAGAGCATTCGGTGTTTGTTGTGGTCGGTCCTCGCGGGCGGGGACCGACCACGCTTTTTATGAATGAAGGTCGTATACCGTGCAGGTTTCTACAATACTGGCTGTATTATTAGTACTCAGCAGCATCAGTTACCTGGCCGGCCGTCGGCGTTCGCTCGCTACAGCTGGTGGCAAAATCCGTTTACTTCATTCCTTACCTGGTTACTACGGATTCTACGCGGCAATTTGGTGCGCTGTCCCCGCCTTGTTGTTGCTCGCCTTCTGGCAAGGGTTTGAAGGTTCGATAATCACCGGTTTGTTGATCGCGGACCTGCCGGAGGAGCTCAAAGCGCTGTCGCCCGCCCGCCTGCAACTTGTCCTCAATGATATTAAGAATCTCGCGGGCGGGAATATCGTCGCTGGCGCGCTCAAACCACACTTACAAGCCGCGGCGGTTCACTATACGCACGTGAAGCACATCAGCGAGATGGCGCTCGCTGCGCTGGCGCTGGCGCTCGCAGTCGCGGGAATGGGATTCGCGCTGCGGGCGATTCACGCAGACCACAGGGCGCGGAACAAAGTCGAGGGTATGGTCAAGATTTTGTTGATGGCCTGTTCCACCATCGCGATATTCACCACCATAGGCATCGTGCTTTCGGTCTTGTTCGAAGCGGTTCGTTTTTTTAGGGTGATCCCCTTTACCGATTTCTTGTTCGGCCTGGAATGGAGTCCGCAGATGGCTATCCGCAACGATCAGGTGGGTGCCTCCGGGGCTTTCGGCGCCGTGCCGCTTTTTGCGGGGACCTTATTGATTTCTGGGATCGCCATGTTGGTGACGGTGCCTATCGGCTTGATGTGCGCCATTTACCTCTCGGAATATGCAGACCGGGGCTTTCGCGCATTTGCCAAACCGCTGTTGGAGATCTTGGCCGGGATCCCAACCGTGGTCTATGGGTTCTTCGCCGCCTTGACCGTTGCCCCCTTGCTGCGGGGTGTCGGCAACGGGTTGGGTCTAGATGTCGCTTCCGAGAGCGCGCTCGCCGCTGGCTTGGTGATGGGGATCATGATCATCCCCTTCGTGTCGTCCTTGTCCGATGATGTGATCAACGCGGTGCCACAGTCCTTGCGCGATGGGGCCTACGCAATGGGCTCCACGCAATCAGAGACCATACGTCAGGTCATCATCCCTGCCGCCTTGCCGGGTATCGTTGGGGGCGTTCTTCTCGCCGTGTCGCGCGCTATTGGGGAGACCATGATCGTAGTCATGGCCGCAGGCTTGTCGGCCAACCTTACCGCGAATCCCTTGCAGGCGGTCACCACGGTCACGGTCCAGATCGCGACCCTGCTGGTGGGCGATCAGGAGTTTGACAGCCCGAAAACCCTAGCCGCCTTTGCGCTGGGCTTGGTGCTTTTTGTCATCACCTTGGCTCTCAACCTGGTCGCCCTGCATGTCGTGCGTAAATATCGAGAGCAATATGAATAGCGCCACCGCATATCAGCAACCCTTATCGCCCCTGGATCCGGCGTCGGCCATGGATAAGGTGCAGGCGACTCTCGCCAAGCGCTATGCCAAAGAGCGGCGGTTTCGGGTGTTAGGGAGGCTGGCGATCTACTCGAGCCTGAGCTTTTTGGTGATCCTGTTATCCAGCATCGTCGCCAACGGATATAGCGCTTTTCAACAGACCTTCATTCGATTAGACGTGCACTTCGATCCACAACTGCTTGATCCGGAGGGAATGGGCAGGCGGGAGGCGCTAGCGGATGCTGACTACACCGGCTTATTGAAAAAAACCTTACGAGAAATGTTCCCGGAGGTGCGCGGGCGCAAAGACCAGCGCGCCTTATACGCTTTGGTGAGTCCGGGGGCTTCTTATGTACTGCGCGAGAAGGTGCTCTCCGATCCAGGGTTGGTGGGTAAGACGCAAGCGGTTTGGGTGCCGGTTGACGACGACCTAGACATGTTGATCAAGGGACACACGGAACGCGATGGCCCTGAGAACGAAAGACGGCTTAAAGATAATCAGATCGGCTGGATCGATGGCTTGCTCGAAAAGGGGGCGATACAAAGGCAGTTCAACGTAGCGTTTTTCACCTCGGGGGATTCGCGCGAGCCGGAATTGGCCGGGATCAAGGGCGCATTGATGGGATCGGTGTTCACTTTGTTGGTAACTCTTTTGCTGTCCTTCCCTATTGGGGTGGCTACTGCAGTGTATCTTGAGGAGTTCGCACCGAAGAATCGCTGGACCGACTTGATTGAAGTCAATATCAATAACCTGGCTGCGGTGCCGTCCATCGTCTTTGGGCTGTTGGGGCTTGCGGTATTCATCAATTTTTGGGGCCTGCCGCGTTCTGTCCCCTTGGTAGGCGGCTTGGTGCTGACGCTAATGACCTTGCCCATAATCATCATTTCCGGGCGCGCCGCCCTGAAGGCGGTTCCTCCTTCCATACGGGAGGCGGCCTTGGCAGTCGGCGCCTCCAAGATGCAGACCATTGCGCACCATGTGTTGCCCCTGGCGATGCCGGGCATGCTCACGGGCACCATCATCGGGATGGCCCATGCTCTGGGCGAAACAGCACCGCTTCTCATGATCGGGATGGTTGCATTTATCGTGGATGTGCCAACGGGCGCGCTAGACCCGGCGACGGTGCTTCCGGTGCAGGTCTACCTGTGGGCGGACAGTCCTGAGCGCGCTTTTGTAGAACGCACCTCCGCCGCAATCATGATGCTGTTAGTATTTTTAGTGGTCATGAATGCCGCCGCGGTCATTTTGCGCAAGCGCTTTGAACGGCGCTGGTGAGGTACTACGACAAATAAAACTGGAGATATACCTGTGCGGCAAACGGCCTTAGAAAATGATCAGCTTGTTGCCCCTGGTCTGATAAGAGAGCAGACGGGGGTATCCGTCGCTAAAAAAGAGAGAACGCGCGAAACGGTGGGTCAGCCTTTCGTGGATAATGCGCGCATGCGCTGCCGCAACGTCAACGTGCATTACGGCGATAAGCAGGCGATAAGAAAGCTCTCCTTGGATATCGGCGAACACGAGGTGATCGCGATGATAGGACCCTCCGGTTGCGGGAAGTCCACGTTTTTGCGCTGCTTAAATCGAATGAACGATACCATTGATAATTGCCGTGTGAGCGGAGAGATCCGTCTGGATGGCCAGGATATCTACGATAAAAAGGCCGATGTGGTGCCACTGCGTGCGCGCGTGGGCATGGTGTTCCAAAAACCCAATCCGTTTCCCAAGTCCATCTTCGATAACGTGGCATACGGACCGCGCATCCATGGTCTGGCCCAGCACAAGGGGGAATTGGAGCACATCGTGTTGACCAGCCTGACTAAAGCGGGGCTATGGGACGAGGTCAAAGACCGCCTTCATCAGCCGGGTACGGGACTATCGGGTGGTCAACAACAACGCCTGTGTATTGCGCGCACTATAGCCGTCAGCCCTGAAGTCATCCTAATGGATGAGCCTTGTTCTGCCCTGGACCCCATTGCCACCGCCAAAATAGAGGACTTGATCGATGAGCTGCGGGAGAACTTTACCATCGCTATCGTCACCCACTCCATGCAACAAGCGGCTCGGGTATCCCAGCGAACGGCGTATTTCCACCTGGGGGATTTGATAGAGGTGGCCCCCACGGAACAAGTCTTTACCAATCCCAGACATAAGCTTACCGAAGACTACATCACGGGTCGGGTCGGTTGACCGCGCATCGTCGCTCGCGGGTTTCCCGCCGTAGAGAGCGCCGCAAAGACTTTATATGGCCGCAGGTTGGGGGAAGGGTAGCCTAATGAACCAACACCTCGAAGGCCACGTTGCACGGCGCTACGACGGCGAGCTGAACCACGTGCACACCTCGGTGATCGAGCTCGGCGGATTGGTCCTCGATCAGATCGCAAAGACACTGGACGCATTGTCAGAGCGGGAAGTCTCAGCGGCGCTCAGAGTTCTAGAACGAGACGAGTCGGTCAAACAGCGTGAGAAGCGCCTGGACGATGAGATCGTTCGCGTTATCGCTCGCCGCGCGCCTGTCGCCAAGGATCTGCGCTCTGTCATCGGCATGGCCAAGGCGGTAGCCGATCTGGGACACGTTGAGCGTGAGTGCGTGAACGTGGCGCAAATGGCGTTGGCATTTTTCGATCACGGCATGTCTCCTCCACCAAACAATATGATGCGCGATATCTATTCCATGGGGCGCATCGCCGCCTCGCACCTGAGGACTGGTCTCGAGGTATTTGATATTTGCGATCTGGAGCGGGCGATTGAGACCGTCGCATTGCGCCAAGAGTTGTCTCAGGAGTTTCAGTGTTGTTTGCGGCGGCTCAGCACATTCTTGATGGAAGACGCGCGTAACGTGGGGCAAGTCGTCAATGTAGTGCTATCGACCCGGTCGTTGGAGCGGGTTGGCGAATATGCGCTTAACCTATGTGAGTATGTGATTTATCAAGTCACCGGTGAGGAGCCCGAAAGCCACCCTACACAAAATGCGAGCCGCGGGGGCGAGATGGGTGGGTGATACCCAGTCCATTGCGCCCGTTACAAGTGGCGACGTTTGTTGCTAAATGCCAAATAGCAACGGTTTTTTCCACCGCCAACCCGCTTAGGCCCGAGAGGTCAGATGGATCCAATCTCGCCGAGCAGCGCGATCTCGGCAGCGCTCGCTAACCAAGGACTGCTTTTTTAGCAACTCAACGAATTGACGTCGAGGCCGGCGAGCGAGGTTCCCCAGTTGCCAGAGGGTGGCGCAAGCATGAGAACGGTGGTGCTGGATAAGTTTCTACAAGAGCTGGGACATAAGGAAGAGCCAGTCAAGTTCTTAAGGATCAACATCGAAGGGTATGAATAATACCTTGCTTTACTGGGCGCGAAGAAAACCTTGAAGAATACCGCCGTCGTGCTCAGCGAATTCTCGCCTTCGGCGATGAAAGATCGCGCAAGACCCCCATGGACCTGGTTCATTACCTGCCGGGCTCCGGATTTATCCCAGCGCGCTTCGACCCGACTTTGACAGCTGCTACGGACATGATTGTTAGTTAGTCCAACAGATCAATGCCTTAGAGGTGTTGGCGAAAACACCCATGTACGCATACGATTAAGCGATCTGAAGGAGCGGTGGGGGATTCTTTATTTTCAGGGATTTCAAGTGCTTGAGTGCATCCGTGGATCCGTGGGGGGCTCAGTCACCTGCCAAACAGTCTCCTTAGGGCTCAACAATTGCGCGAGTTTGATCCGCTTCAAGTCATTGCGGATGTTGCGCCAAGTATCTGCGCAAGCAGCTTCCGCCATGCGCTCGAGCAAGAGGGCGAGCACGCGGTAGAGGTGGTGCAGCGCGAGCCCCTCGGTGCCCTCGATACGCACCTCCTCGGCCAACCGTGTCCTTCCTGCACTCCTAAAGCGGCAACTGACGATATCAAGAACCTCAGCGGAATTCATGCAGGCTTACCGGAAAGACACGGTTTTCAGTGACGGGGGCAAAGAGCGTCAGGTAAGTATCGAGGCGCGGAACTTGATGCGCTTGGGGGAGGAGATCGGGAAGGCGAAGGCGAAAGTTTGGGTTGCCGGAGGGGGCACAGGTGAGGAGCTGTTATGAGGCGGGACGGGATGGTTTCTGGTTGCACCGCTACCTGGTCGGCCGTGGGATAGAGAACGTGGTGTTGGAGTCTGCGAGCATTGAGGTCGATCGGAGGGCGCGGCGAGCGAAGACCGATCGGCTGGATGGGGGGAAGCTATTGAAGCAGTGGGTGCGGCATCATCGGGACGAGGAGTTTTTGCGGGTGGTACGAGTACCGAGTGTAGAGCACGAGGATGAGCGGCGGCTGCACCGGGGAGTTGGAGCGGCTGAAGAAGGAGCGCACCGGGCACCGCAACCGTGTACAGAGCTTATTGGTGACCCAGGGGGTGGTGTTCAAGCCTGGGCGGGATTCTCTAGCAGCGACTGGGCGGGGTAGTGCTTTGGAACGGAGCGCCATTGCCCGCCGATCTCAAGGAGGAATTAGCGCGGGAATATGCGCGGTTACGATTGGTCGAGGAGCAGATCCGGGGGTTGGAGGCGGAGAGGTTGAAACGACTTGAGGGATCGGAGCGGCCAGAGCTGAAGCAGGTGCTGGCCCTGAGCCGCGGTTGCGGGGGCTGGGGCCGGGGAGTGCCTGGGTGCTGATAATGGAGTTTTTTGGCTGGCGAGGGTTTCGCAATCGCCGGGAGGTGGGAGCGGCGGCGGGGCTCGTCGGGACGCCGTATGACAGTGGGGAGAGTACGCGTGAGCAGGGAGCGAGTCAAAGCGGGGAACTGGCGGGTGCGCACCCTGATAATTGAGCTGGGCTGGTTGTGGTTGCGTTACCAGCCGAATTCGGCGCTCAGTCGGTGGTTCATGGAGCGTTTCGGTAGTGGTAAGCGTTCCCGGCGCATTGGGATGGTGGCGCTTTCGCGGCGGTTGTTGATTGCGCTGTGGCGTTATCTCGAGTTTTGAGAGATCCCGGCGGGGGCGCAACTGAAGTCGGTGTAAGGCGGCGAGCGAGCGTTTCGGGTTGCGAGAGGCGAGAGGACAGCGTTGGTTGAAGACGCCCGGATCCGGGCTGAGGTTTCCCTCTGGGACCGTTTTCGTAGAGGGGCGTCTTTCTTTATCAGGTGAGAGCCTGCGCGCGGGGCGCATGTGGGCATTGGGTGTACGGCAGAGCCGGCACGGATAGAAGGAGGTCTGGCGATGTTTCGCCGACAGACTTCGTCACCTGGCCAAGGGCTGAGGAGCGTTTCCTGAACAGCACCGGAGGCTTTCGATGGGGGCTGGAGCTCTCCCCCATTTGCCCACCGGCCTGCAATAAATGAACGGTTGCCGGCCCGTGGACAAAACGTGGAGAACTCCAGCGGGGTAAACCTGACTACTGGAGATCGAACCAACCGTTTATAAAAACCAAGACAAACCACAGGGGGCTTGACAACGGAGTCCTCATAGAAACCCGGATGTTATCGGCGTGTTTCTGGATTTGAGCATGAAGGAGAACAGCCGTCCCAGTCAACACTATGGTGCTGAGAATGGTAATTACATCCATTAGTCTCATAGCGTTGTTAGAGGTTGCCGATACGGCGATAAGAGCCACCCGACTAGACCACTGTCGAGTGCCACAACTATGCCTTGGTAGAGCTTTAGGAACCCAATTCTCTCCTTAAAATAATCGAGGTCGTACATGCGTACGCTGCACCGCTAAAAGCCGCCACTCTGTTGACAAGACGGCGTGGGCTTGGATGGGTGGCGCGCGGGGCAGTGGTTGCCTTGGGCGACACGGGGTAATTGGCCCCACGCCGATAAACCTTTCACTTACTCTGCATTTATTTTCCCCGTCGTCCCTTATCGTAACTCATTGTTTTTATGGTGGGTGCTGAGGGGTTCGAACCCCCGACCTTCGCCTTGTAAGGGCGACGCTCTCCCAACTGAGCTAAGCACCCAGGGAGGCGCTTAGCTTAGGGCATCCCTGAGTGCTTTTCCAGGTTTGAACGTGGGAACTTTCGCCGCTTTTATCCGGATCGTTTCACCGGTTCTCGGGTTACGTCCTGAGCGAGCGGCCCGCTTGCGCACGCCGAATGTCCCAAACCCCACTAAGGTAACCTGGTCATTCTTTTTCAACGCTACGGTGATGTTATCCGCGAAGGCGTCAATCGCCCGACCCGCTTGTACTTTCGAGATATCAGCGGCTTCTGCTACAGCGTCAATCAACTCTGCTTTGTTCATGCTTACCTTATCCTCCAAATACCACAAGCAAGTTGCCTGTCATCGGCGGCACGGATGAACGTGTGCGAGCGGTTAACCGTTCTCCCCTCTCTGTTGCAGCCGTGCGGCTTTATACCAAGCGCCTCAAATGGCGTCAAGCAAAACCCTGGTGAGGGCTGGACGTTTAAAGCCCCTTAGTGGGCCAGCACCACGTCGTCAGATTCTGTGCTGGCTTTCTCTGCCGGCAGGGCCTCCCCGACCTCCTCAACCGCGGCCGGCTGTGGCATGTGCTGCAATGCCAGCTGGAGCACTTCGTCGATCCAACGAACCGCACGGATATTAAGATGCTGTTTGATGTTTTTAGGGATCTCCGAAAGCTCTCGTTCGTTCTCAACCGGAATCAACACCGTTTTAATGCCTCCTCGCAGAGCCGCCAATAGCTTCTCCTTTAAACCGCCAATAGGCAAGACTTCGCCCCGCAGGGTAATTTCCCCGGTCATGGCAACCTCCGCATGTGCGGGTATTTGAGTGAGTGCCGATACCAATGCGGTACACATTCCGACCCCGGCACTAGGACCGTCTTTGGGCGTTGCCCCCTCCGGCACGTGGAAGTGCACGTCGTATTTTCGATAAAACCCGGGATCGATATTTAGCGAATGCGCGCGGCTGCGCACCACCGTCATCGCCGCTTTAATCGACTCCTGCATGACCTCACCAAGCTGGCCCGTATAGGTCTCCTTTCCCTTACCCGGCACAACAGCGGCTTCGATGGTCAGCAGGTCTCCGCCAACCTCGGTCCAAGCCAAACCGGTTACCTGTCCGACTCGATCTTCCTCTTCTGCTAAGCCATAACGGAATTGCTTTACGCCTAGGTATCGTTCCAGGCTGCCCGGGGCAACCGTTACGCCGTTTTGCTTTTTTGCCAAAATGATTTCCTTTACCACCTTGCGGCAGATCTTGGCCAGCTGTCGGTCCAGGTTGCGCACACCCGCTTCGCGGGTATAGTAACGAATGATCTCTCGAAGGGTTCTCTCTGCTACCTTAATCTCCTTCGGATTCAGCCCATTGTTCTTTGTTTGTTTGGGAATAAGGTACTTGACTGCGATACTGACTTTCTCTTCCTCCGTATAACCGGAAATACGAATGACTTCCATTCGATCGAGCAACGGCCATGATATGTTGAGGGTGTTCGCTGTGGTCACGAACATCACCTCCGATAAATCGTAGTCGACCTCTAAATAGTGGTCACTAAAAGCGTGGTTTTGCTCGGGATCAAGGACTTCTAGTAAGGCAGAGGCCGGGTCCCCTCTGAAGTCCGTCGACATTTTATCAACTTCGTCAAGAAGCACGAGGGCGTTTTTGGTCCCCGCCTTGGCCATGTTTTGCAGGATCTTCCCCGGCATAGAACCAACGTACGTTCGCCTGTGACCACGGATCTCCGCCTCATCGCGTACTCCACCGAGTGACATTCTCACAAAGCGCCGATTGGTAGCCCGCGCAATGGAGCGCCCCAGTGAAGTTTTTCCAACACCGGGCGGACCGACCAAACACAAAATCGGTCCTTTCGGTTTTTTCACCCGCTGTTGAACCGCCAGATATTCCAGGATCCTTTCCTTGACCTTCTCTAAACCATAGTGATCCGCCTCCAAGATCTGCTCTGCCTTGGCTAAGTCGCGGCTGATCTTGGTTCTCTTTTTCCACGGTACGTGAAGCAGCCAGTCGATATAGTTGCGAACCACGGTGGCTTCTGCCGACATCGGTGACATCATCCGCAGCTTGTTGAGCTCGGCCTTGGCTTTATCACTGGCCTCCTTGGTCATTCCAGCGCTGTCGATTTTCTTACCCAGTTCGTCAAGCTCTCCCCCACTCTCATCCATCTCGCCCAGTTCCTTTTGGATGGCTTTCATCTGTTCGTTCAGGTAATATTCGCGCTGGCTTTTCTCCATTTGGCGCTTAACCCGCCCGCGCAGCCGCTGTTCGACCTGCAGTAAGTCGATTTCGGACTCCATCACATGGACCAGTTGCTCAAGCCGCTGGTGCGTATCCACGATCTCGAGAAACTTCTGTTTGTCGTCCAGCTTTATCGACATGTGGGCGACTATCGTATCCGCCAATCGGTCCGGTTCATCAATGCTGGCCAAAGAGGAGATGATTTCCGCGGGGATCTTCTTATTCAGCTTGACGTATTGATCAAACTGGTTCAGTACCGATCGAGTGAGCACTTCGACTTCCTGCGCATCCGTCTCCTTGGCATTGAGCAGCACGACTTCGGCGGTAAACAGATCCTCTTGTTCTACAAAATTCATGATCCGCGCGCGCTGTCCGCCTTCTACCAATACCTTGATCGTGCCATCGGGCAGCTTTAGCAGTTGCAAGATGTTGGAAACCGTCCCAACCTCGTAGAGATCCTCGATACCGGGATTATCTTGTGCTGCGCTCTTTTGGGCGACGAGCAAAACGCGCTTATTGGTGTCCATAGCCGTCTCTAGCGCCTTGATGGATTTCTCCCGCCCTACAAACAAAGGAATGACCATATGGGGATAAACCACCACATCGCGCAAGGGCAGTACCGGGAGAACGAGAACGTTATTTTCCACCATCGTCTATCGCTGTGTTTGGCTAGGACCCGACGGACCTCATAGTTTGTGATTCAATCTACTGCGCTCGGGATCTCGTTCGGCAGTGCTCAGAATCCTCATGTATTTCAATACAGTCCGGTTGCTCGTCTGATCCTTGAGACTCGCCCCTTCGGCGCTTGCGCTCCGTTTCGCTCCAAGCGAAACGGTCCTGCGGTCCGGCGGAACGCGAGCTTCCTTCGCTCGCTGACGATTTCTTCACAAACTCTCTCAGTCTAACGCCGCTTGTGATTTCTCCGAACCCTCATATATCGTCAACGGCCTGGTTTCCCCGTTGATCGCCGCCTCATCGATAACTATCTTTGCAACTCCTTCCATCGAAGGTAAGTCATACATGATGTCAAGCAAGTGGTGTTCGAGGATGGAGCGCAGGCCGCGCGCACCCGTCTTTCTCTCCATTGCTTTTTTGGCCACCGCGCGCAAGGCGTCTGCGCGAAACTCGAGCTCGCAACCTTCCATGTCAAAAAGCCTTTTGTATTGCTTCGTGATAGCGTTTTTCGGTTCAGTCAAAATTTGAACGAGCTGTTGTTCGTCAAGCTCGTTTAGCACCGCGATGACCGGTAATCGCCCCACGAATTCAGGAATGAGGCCGTACTTGATCAAATCTTCCGGTTCAACCTGGTGCAGGAACTCACTGATCCGCTTGCCGCCGGCCCTGATCTTCACCTGTGCGGCGAAACCGATGCCACCCTTCTCGGAACGATCCCTTATGATTTTATCCAAACCGGAAAAAGCCCCTCCGCAAATAAATAAAATGTTGCCGGTATTGACCTGTAGGAATTCCTGCTGCGGGTGCTTTCGCCCGCCTTGTGGCGGCACTGACGCCACGGTGCCTTCGATAAGCTTGAGCAAAGCTTGCTGCACGCCTTCACCAGAGACGTCCCTTGTTATCGAAGGGTTATCCGATTTTCTTGAAATCTTGTCGATTTCATCGATATACACGATCCCCGTTTGCGCTTTTTCGACGTCGTAATCGCATTTCTGCAATAGCTTCTGGATGATATTTTCTACATCCTCCCCCACATAACCCGCTTCCGTAAGCGTGGTCGCATCGGCGATAGTAAAGGGTACGTTGAGCAACCGCGCGAGCGTTTCTGCAAGCAAGGTCTTTCCACTGCCAGTAGGACCTATTAAGAGCACGTTGCTCTTAGCGATTTCCACATCATTTTGCTTGAGGGTCGTATCCAGGCGCTTGTAGTGGTTATAAACGGCGACTGAAAGGATCTTTTTAGCCTGCTGTTGGCCGATAACGTATTCGTCTAGGATCTTTTTTATGTCGTGCGGCGTCGGCAACTTACTGCCGACACTGCCGCCACCTTTGTCCTGCACTTCTTCACGGATAATGTCATTGCAAAGCTCTACACACTCATCGCAAATGAACACCGACGGGCCGGCGATCAGCTTCCGCACCTCGTGTTGGCTCTTGCCGCAAAATGAGCAGTATAGTAGGCGATCGTTATCGCCTTTGCTTTGCTTTCCATTACCCATACAACACCTCGGCTAAGCGATCCGGGAAACCGGCATGACTGGTCTTAGGCCTCCCCTCTCTTATCAAGAACATTATCGATCAAGCCATATTCGCCATATTTCCTGGCCTCATCCGCGCTCATAAAATAATCGCGTTCCGTATCCAGTTTCACACGTTCGATCGACTGCCCGGTGTGTTTAGCTAAGATTTCAGTCA
>JBOIEG010000709.1:0-1388 GCA_050740915.1 Gammaproteobacteria bacterium
CATCATCAAGAAGATCGAGCGGGCGCGGGTCAAGATGGAGCAGATCAAGCCCAGATCCACCCTGCCCCGAGGGAAAAAGAAGGCGGCTTAACTGTAAAGTTATTTAAGGGACACTACACTAGCTTCGGTTTTTCCGAGCGGTTAACGTCAACCTGACGCCTACTGGCCACAACGCGACGCGCAAATCGTCGCGTCGGAAGGAAGCAGCGTGGCGACAGTCCCCTTTGACAGTGCACGGCCGTGCGCGAGTGGATAGCACGACGCTCTGGCGTAGGGCCGGCGTCATGACGGCGCGCTTCTCATCGACGCACCATGTGCTTGGTCGTCGGACCCATCGACATACACCCTCTTCGTCAGTATGTCCCGATTTGGCTCGGCATGGGTTTGAGTGTTGTACAGAACAGCAGGTGGGTGAGTTCGCGATGACGGGCCATTTCGCTGCGCCGGTCGTAGGTTAGGGTTTTGCAGAGACTGGGGTGTAGCTCGGTCAGCACGCGACTAAAGCCATTGAGGGCGGAGAGCGAACTACAGTCCTGCATCTGTGCCAGGATAATGAAACGAGCGTTCGACCAAGGTGCCCACTGCCGAGCGGTTAGCTGCGCCTTTCAAGAAGTCTCCTTCCCAGTGGCCGGGCACGAGGCGATTGGTCACTTCTGGGGGGCGGACATGGATAAGTACGTCGGGGGCGATAAATGCTGCTTGCTTGCGGTTGGCACCTCGAGAGCGTGGCCAGCGGTTTATGTGTCCTTGACGCAAGCAGCCGATCAACTCCCGGCGTAGTTCTCCGCGCGGCAATGCATACAAGGCGGTGTAAATGGTTTCGTGGCTCACATTCCAAGCATAGCAGTCGGGGTGTTCTTGCCGCAGTCGCCCGGCGATTTGATCTGGAGAACAGCCTTTCTCAAGTTCGCCCCGTACGTGCGCAAAAAGCTCGCTGCCCTCAGCAAGCTTGCGTGGGCGCCGGCGCGTGAAACGGGCCATATGCGCACGTGAAACTGCCCGTGTCGCTTCATACGGTAGCTGGCACAGCCGCTCATACGACGATGCCTGTCAATCTCGCGCGTGATCGTCGAGGGCGCGCGATTCAGTTCCCGGGCGATGGCTCGCGAACTCATCCCATCACGAAGCCGCAACATAGTGTTCACTCGTTCTTCCACCCTCAACTGCCGATAATGCTCTCCCATGCAACACCTCCTTCTCTCAAATACAGCATTGTGTTGCACTTGATTGTGGACTCCAAGAAGTGCGCTAAATATCTGACCCTGGCCGTTCGCAGTAACAGTAGTATGTCTAGCGGGTTAAAGTCCCGTCCAAGGAGTTGTCCGTACACCTTGGTAGCATGAGGAAGCGGCGTTGGAGCAATCCGGGGTCGTGAGTTTTCAAACAGC
>JBOIEG010000710.1:0-1976 GCA_050740915.1 Gammaproteobacteria bacterium
CGTTGGTTGGTGTGTGGCAACAACAACCTCAACACAGGGCAGACCCATCTTGCTATACAGCTACGCAAACTCAGCGAGAACTGGCAAACACCTCCCTACACTAACTACCGCGCGAGCGGTTTAGTACTGGCGACCCATAGCCGCCACTCGAACATAAGAGCCAATGTCTGCTGTGTACCGTTGTATTCGGTGAGGTACACCATCACCTAGGGAAGATGATAGGGGACATCGGGAGAGCTGCCGTGTCCGCGCGTGTCTTGCCTGATGTCCTCGTGTGCGCTTCTGAAGCGGCCAGATAGGTGCGTTTTTCGATTGCGAAGGCATCTAATGGCTGGACCACCGTGAGGCACAAGTTTCCGCCGTATCGAACGAGTTCGCCGCAACAAGGTTTCCGCTCGCTCGGCATGCTAACCAGTGTTGGTCCCAAAAACGCTCGCGTTCCTGTTCTGCTGTCATAACTATTACCCGTAGTCATGTTCTACCAGCAGTTTTGCAGCCCAACCCCCACGCGAACAGACGGGTTGGCCACACGCTTACGGACGTCATACCTGGCCAGTAGCAGGATGTGCTTCAATTTCAGCGCACGCGAAGCGGCATTAAAGAGTACAAGCTCGGCGACTAGCGCCAGATTTTATAGTCGCGTTGACGGCGCCGGTGGCGCCGGATTCTGCTGAGGACGAGACCCGACTGGACCAATAATATAACCTTGACGGAATATCCCGCCTGGGTTATATTATGAGCTGTGCCGGATTGGGAAGTCATCTATGCGCCTGAGTTCGAGCCGGAGTACGACGCGCTTGACGAGGCCATGCAGGACGAGCTTGCCGCGCACCTGATCGTATTGGCGCAAGAGGGGCCGCAGCTCGGCCGCCCCCTGGTCGACACGTTGAAGGGCTCCGATCACGCCAACATAAAAGAGCTGCGCTTCTCGGTTGGTCGGCAGGCGTGGCGCTTCGCGTTCGCCTTCGACCCCAGACGGCGCGCCGTGGTGCTGGTCGGCGGCGACAAGGCCGGCAAGGACCAGCGCCGGTTCTACAAGAGATTTATTGAGATGGCGGACGAGCGGTTCGCCGCCCATCTCGAACGCATGAAAGGAAGGAGGTAGCCATGGCTAAGCAACGAACCCTTAAGACCGTGCTGGCAGACATGGAGCCCGCGCGGCGCAAGCGTGTGGTCGGCCGTGCAGCGGAGATCGCGCGTGTATACCATGCCTTGCAGGAGTTGCGAAAGGCGCGCGCCAAGACGCAAGTCGAGGTCGCCGAAACGCTCGACGTGACCCAGCCCTATGTCGCCAAGCTCGAACAGCGCAGCGACCTCATGCTGTCCGTTCTACGCAAATATGTGCGCAGCGTCGGCGGCGAACTGGAGATTGCGGTGACGTTTCCCGACAGCGGGCGCGTCATCCTGAGCGGCATTGGCGAAGCAGAGGACGAGCCACCGGCGCCGAAGCCGCGCGCGCGCAAGAAGCGGGCGGACCAGCATCCGGCGTAAGGAGCGCACCCGTGACCTCGGAGATGCAACGCCAATTGGCGTCCTTGCTCATCGAACCGCAGGAGACGCTTGGCATTGAATTCAAGTCCTGGCTGCGCCTCGCGAGCGATAATGAGCACAAAGCGGTGCTGGCCAAGGCCGTCATCGCCATGGCCAATCATGGCGGCGGCGTTATCGTCTCCGGCTTTCGGGCGACCGGCGCCGACGGCCAGCTCGCGCCGGAAGACACGCGTCCCGACAATCTCGCCGACTACACGCCCGACTGCGTCAACGCCATCACCTGCTCCTATCTGGAGCCGCCTATCCATTGCGACGTGCATCTCGTCGCCGATCCGGCGAGCGGCGCCGTCTATCCGATCATCGTCGTGCCGCCCGGCAAGACCCCGGTGCGCTCGAAAAAGGCCGGCCCCAATGGCAAGGTGATGGATCAAGGCCAATACTTCATCCGCCGTCCCGGCCCGAAAAGCGAAGCGCCGCAATCAGGC
>JBOIEG010000711.1:0-3117 GCA_050740915.1 Gammaproteobacteria bacterium
AATCGTTCGCCCGCAATCTTCTCGCAAACCTCCACACCGGAACGTATGGCGTCCTCGTGGAAGCCGAATCCGGAATAAGATCCGCAGAAATAGGTGCGCCCATTTTCATTGAGCAAATGCAGGTTCTTCTGCGCCTTGATCGCTTGGAGATCGAAAATCGGATGCTCGTAATCGAACACTTTAAGGATTTTCTCCGGGTCGATGCGGGTGCTGTCGTTGATGGTTACGAAATAATCGGTTTTGTCGGACACGCGCTGCAGGGTGTTCATGTGATAGGTAAAGGATGCGCGCAAGGTGTCATTGTCATGGCGGTCTACGAGATAATTCCAGGCCGCCCAACGGCGCCGCTTCTTCGGCATGATAGACGTGTCCGTGTGGACCACGGCTTGCGTCGCGTGATAGCGGAATTTGGCTAAGATCTCCTGCTCCTGGGATGAAGGATCGGCAAGCAGGCTGAGCGCCTGATCCGCATGACAGGCGAGGATCACGCGCTCGCAAGTGACGGCGTTGCCTTGGGCATCTTCGAGCCGAATTTGTCCCTTGTCCCTATGAATGTGGGTGATGGGGCACTGCGTGCTGATGCGCTCAGGAAAAGGGGCGACTAGCCGCTTGACGTAGGATTGACTGCCGTTGACCACGGTGCGCCAGTGTTTGCTTCCCAAGATCCCTTGTAAGGCGCCGTGGTTGCGCAGGAACTCGATGAGGCTTAGCACCGGATAGTCCATCATCGAATCCGGGGGTATGGACCACGTCACGGCGATCAGCGGCACCAGAAAGTGATTTAAAAACTCGTCGCTATATCCTCGTTCTTTAAGGTATTCCCTTATCGTTAACTGGTGGAACCGATCCTGTTCTAACACCTCCTTCGCCTGCCGGTGGAAGCGGGCCATTTGCCAAAGCATGCGCAAAAAACTCGGCCTGACAAGGTTACGGAAGTCACAGAAACAATAGCTCAATCCGCGGGTGATATACTCCAGGTTGGCCGGTAGGATTTGAAAACCGAAGCTCATCGCACAGCGCATGCTGGGCACGCCGAGCTCATCCAGCAGTCGGCAGAAGACCGGATATGCGGCGTTATTGAAAATCACGAACGCGGTATCCAGGCAAACGGTCTCTTCGCCCTCGCTCAAGGTAAACGTGTTCGCGTGGCCGCCGATATAGTCGTTTTTCTCATAGAGGTGGATGTCGAAACGCGGGTGCAGCAAGTGACCACATACCATCCCCGCGGCCCCCGTCCCTATGATGGCGATCCGCTCTTTGCGCATGGTTGCTTTTGTTCTTTTTGTTCTAAAAAAACGGAGAATTATACAGAACCGCTCGAACGCCCGATAGCTGGCTGACACGCCAGGGCTTGATATCCGTGCGTGCCCTGTGGATGCGTGCCCACGGCTATACCTGATGTCATCGTGTCTCCACTTTCGTGAACCGCGAAGGTAGCGGACCCGCATGCCGTGGTGGTGTGGGGACTGGAGGTTAAAAGCCTCCGGTTACCCGATTGGGCGACAACGTCTCGTAACCTTGCTACACGGGAGGTGGCCTAGGAGGGAGCGGGTGGGGGTCCTCATGCTGCGGGGTCTCTTCTCGATCGCTCATACAGGCTCCTCTGGGATAGCTGGCCGCCCAACGCTCGCGCTAACCGGCCGCCGAGGCCCGAAGCGCCGAGGGTACCCAAAAGCAACGCTGTTGGGCGGTCCGGTTGAGCGCGGGGTCAGGCCGCCTCATACAAGGCTGCCATGAGAAAGCTGTCTTGATAGACACCATTGATACACATGTCCCGTCGACACACACCCTCCACGACGAAGCCAAACTTTTCATAGAGCGCCTTAGCGCGCTCGTTATCGGTGCGCACGGTGAGTTCGATGCGAGTAAGGCCCTTGGCCCGCGCGGCCTGGAGGGTTGGTTCAAGCAAGGCCGTGCCGATACCTCGACGGCGATAGGTGTCGATGACACCTATGCCCAACACGCCGCTGTGTCGATAAACCGGTCGTGGCTTGGGCAGGACATCGCACCAGCCGACGACTGCGTCGTCAGCAATAGCGACAAACTGCGGTTGTCCGGAGCGAATGTTTCCGAGGACGAAGTCCCTCACCGCCTCAAGGGGCGGTGCCTCGAGAAATGCCAAGAAGCGGTGCTCCCGAGCAACGCTATCCACGGCCGCCCGGAACCCCTCGATGTGCTCCTCGGCGATGGGGACGATACGATGAGTTATGGTCGCCCCACGCCACAGTTCAGCGGCAATCTCCCCGTGCCCGAGGTGCTGCGGTTGGCATTGAGGCTCGCGATCTCCACTTGCGAGGCGAACTCCGCCAAGCCCTGGTTCCAAGCAGCTCCCATGAGCAACTGATTCTCATGCCCTAGCAGATTGTTGACCACGGTCTCCTGCAAGGTGCCGCCGTAAGCACGTTGGCTTCGGGTGCTGAGGTTGTTGATCGCATCATCGGCTTCGGCCCACCAGGACCCCAAACTGGTCCGCTACCGGCTCTTCATCGTCTCCACTCGCGTTCTCGCAGCGAAATTCCTCGGGCTCGGCCAAACCCGCGGTCTCTGCGCTCGTGCCCGCGCACTCATCGAGCTCCGTGCCATCCCCGTTAAACGAGTCGGTATCGATGTCCCGATAAAAGGCATTGGCGGAGAGCTGGATGCTGTCTTCGAACCAATGCGAGCCTTCCAGGATCACCATCTTCAGATCGTTTTCGGTGATATCCGGTGCGGTGAAGATGGTTTCCCGATCTTGCTCCAGCAATTGCACGGGCAAGGCTCCGTTGCCGCGCAGTTCGCTGTCGCCGTAGCTGAAGCTCAGATCCGCGGTCGAATTGTCCCATGCCAGCCAAGTGTTCCAAAAAATTTCTTGACGTCGGAATCGGATAGATCGCGCCAACCCTCTTCGTCGAAATAATTAAAGGTGGTGAAATAGCCTAAGAATGCGCGTCAAAATAACTTGACTATTTTCTCTTTCGTGTTGGCAAGATGGCGTAGTTCCATTCGCCATGAAACTGGCCCGTTTCAGATTGACCGCAGCGAGGTCTTCGTCGCTGACCGTGATCCCTGTGGGGTAGTGTCCGCTGTCCAGTTCGGCGCGGATTTTCAGACCAGTACGTGTGGGGGTATTGGCGATCA
>JBOIEG010000712.1:0-1505 GCA_050740915.1 Gammaproteobacteria bacterium
CCCCATGTCTCCAGCGGCGTGCGTTCAGCCGGCTGCAACTTGATCGCCACGCTGGTGTTCGGCATGAGCGAGACCATAGCAATCACTGGAAAGTCTGTAAAGTTATTTAAGGGACACTACACTAGGTTTATAGCCCCAGTTCGATCGGGGCCGCTGGAGCCATGTTGAGCCGCCGCACAAGGCAACAGTCGCAGAGCAAATAAACTACACTTTCTCCAACACAGCAATATCGGCCGCCGCCGTCTCCCGAGCGCGATTCCGCACCTCCAACCCACGATGACAGTACCGTTAATCGCGCATGTGATCCACCGCCTGGATATCGGTGGGCTTGAAAATGGCCTGGTTAATATCATCAATCACATGCCGGTCCAGCGCTATCAGCACGCCATCATCTGTCTGACCTCTGCCACGGAATTTCGCGGTCGAATTAAAAGCGAGGGGGTCCCGATCTACGAGCTCCACAGGCGGGACGGAAATGATGTTCGCATGCACCTCAGACTGTGGCGCTTGCTCCTGCGTTTATCCCCGCGCATCGTGCACACGCGCAACATAGGCGCCCTGGAATGCGTGCTCCCCGCCTTTTTTGCGCGGGTCCCGTATCGCGTGCACGGAGAGCACGGGTTTCACTTGAGTGACGTCAGGGGAGAGAATCGGCGTTACCTGTGGCTGCGCCGCTGTTTGAAAGGGTTGGTCCATCGCTACGTACCGATGTCGGCGGATCTAGAACGCTGGTTGATCGAAGAGGTAGGGGTGGAAAAAGCCAAGGTAACCCAGATCTACAATGGCGTTGATTGCAAGCGATTTCATCCCTCGGCCCTGGGACGTGGACCGTTGCCGATTGAGGGCTTTGCTCCGTCCGATTGCGTCGTGATCGGATCTGTTGGAAGGATGGACCCGGTCAAAGACCAACTGACCTTGATCCGGAGCTTTGGAGAGTTGATAGGTCAAATTCCCCAAGGTCGGCAGAGACTTCGCTTGGTTCATATCGGTGATGGCGAACTGAGGGCACAGGCGCAAGCTCTGTTGCGGGAGACCGGTTTGGAAGAACTAGCCTGGCTTCCCGGAGCGCGTCCCGATATCGCGAGCCTATTGCGTGGCTTCGATATTTTCGTTCTGCCTTCCTTAGCGGAAGGCATATCGAACACCATACTGGAAGCGATGGCTTCAGGGCTGCCGGTGGTGGCCACCCAGGTCGGAGGCAACCCAGAGTTAGTATCGCCTGGGGTGACCGATTGCTTGGTGCCCCCAGGGGAACCGGGGGCCATTACCCGCGCGATAACGCAGTATCTTGCAGAACCAGAGCTTATGCGCGCGCATGGGCGCGCAGGGCGGGAACGGGTAGAATCTCGCTTTAGCATCCGGACGATGGTCGGGGAATACCTAGGAGCCTGTCGGACTTAAGGCGGAACTTTTGATGTGCAAACCGATCGGATCGGCAATGGATTCAATGAGCGAACGTGCATGAGCCACTTCCGTCAATGCGATCGTGACACACCCTACCTGCT
>JBOIEG010000713.1:0-5033 GCA_050740915.1 Gammaproteobacteria bacterium
AGCAGGTAGGGTGTGTCACGATCGCATTGACGGAAGTGGCTCATGCACGTTCGCTCATTGAATCCATTGCCGATCCGATCGGTTTGCACATCAAAAGTTCCGCCTTAAGTCCGACAGGCTCCTAGGATATAACCAACCGGAGTTTGAACTACTGCTCGTGTTGAGCCGTTGTCCTCCTGGGCGCCGCCCCGGAGGACGCCGGTTTAATCGAGTACCCCCGTCTTCAAAAACGCTAATTGCATTGGACCAACAGCTCATGCACTGTGCGACCGTTTCCCTGATCGCCGCCTGCCTGACCAGCTCCGGATTGGCGCTGGGCGCGACCATTCCTCCAGGTGATACCCGCAACGCCCAGCTCGGGCCGGTGGAAGGGCTCGTGCTCGATGATCAACAAGGCTGGGTGGAGATAGAGGCCCGAGATATCCCCCTGGGCGCGCTCCTGAAAGCGCTCGCCGCTCAGGCGTCGGTCGAGGCCAGGCTTGCCGAGCCGTCCCTGGCAAGCTGCTCCGTCAACGCCAAGCGGCAGCAGGCCGCCTCGCTGCGGGAGGCGATCGAGCGGCTGCTTCAGGGTTTTCCTACGCGCTCTATCCCGCGGCCTCCGGCGCGCTCGCGCTCACCATCGTGGCTGCCTGCCCCCTGCGCAGCCGGCTCACGCACCCGCGGCGACGGGGTCCAAACCGTCACCGCAGCTAGCGGCGAAGATCCCGATCGTCGAGGCCTCTCCGCCGGCACCGCCCGACCAAGACGAGGCTCCCGAGATGGGTGCGCCGCATTCTCTTGACGAGTTTGAGCCGCTCGCGGCGGAGGAGCCCTTGCATGATAGAGAGGAAGACCAGCGAGAGGTGGATCCGAACGAGCAGGGGGAGCAGGCCTAAAGACGCCGTGGTCAGTCGGGCACTCAAAGCCCTGCACTCCCCTCATGACCACCTGAAAGAAGACGCGATTGGGTCCTTCGCAGACATCCCAAATCCCGAGGTTACCTAAGTCTTGATCGAGACAGCAAGCGCGAAGCTCGGCTTGCCTATGGAGGCGCGCACCAAGGCGGTCGCCCTGCTATGGGAGAACGCCACCCAGCCCGGCTCCTCGGACCCGGCGGTACTAAGCGCCCACGAGCAGCTCGCCAAGGACGTCGATCCCGCCGTCAGCAGCCACGCCGAGAATGCGCTGAAAGATTTGCAACAGCGCACCCTCACAGGCGCCGCGCCTGCCCCTTGACGTCTTCTAAATACGACTTTGTCACTTGAGTTTGGGGTCGCCCATATATGGGGGCACCTATACATGGACCCATTCCCGTTTGCAACTCAGAAGCAGCTCAGCGAACTAAAGGACAGTCCCTGTCACGCGGACGAGACCCGCTGGCAGGTGTTTATCCTCACCGAAGGCAAATCGGGTTATCGCCAATATTTGTGGGTATTCCGAACCCCATCGGCGACCTACTATGTGTTGGACCCCACCCGTTCTGCGAGCGTACCGTTCGCCCATTTTAAGACGGTCGAGGACCGGATCATTATCGTCTGTGGGAGCTCACGCGCTTATAAGAGCCTGGCGAAACAGGGTGGGGTCCTGTTGGCGTTTTGCTGGGCCCACGTGCGGCGTGATTTTCTCAACGTAGTTAAGGGTTGGCCGGCATTGTCCGGGTGGGGGATGGCCTGGGTCGAGCACATCGGCCGCCTCTACCCTCTCAACCACCAACGCCTGGGGGTGCTTGATCAACCCGCACTCTTTGCCGAGTGCGATGCACGACTACGCGCCCAGGTGCAGGCGATGGCGCGACATCGCGATGAACAACTCGCCGATCCCAGCTTACCGATAACGGTCAAAAAGACACGGAAGAGCTTGCAAAACCACTGGCAAGGATTGACGCTCTTTGTCGACTATCCCCTCGTCCCCATGGACAACAATGCCGGCGAGCAAGCGCTACGCACCCCGGTGGTGGGACGCAAAAACTACGATGGCTCGGGGAGCCTCTGGTCAGGGGATCTGGCCGCCATGCTGTTTACCGTGCTCATGACCATGACACACTGGGAGATCAATCCGCGCCGGTGGCTCACGGAATATCTCAGGGTCTGTGCGGCGAATGGCAATCAGCCCCCGGAAGACTTGACACCACACTTACCCTGGGCGATGAACGAAACGCACTTGGCTTCTCTGAGAGCACTAGCGGACACCTCATGACACGCTATTGTGGACGCAACTTCAGTACCGAAGAAATTGGAAAAATCCGTCAGCTGATCCGCGAAGACCCTTCGCGCACGCGCGCCCTACTCTCGCGCTTGAGCTGCCAGCTGCTCGACTGGCGCACGCCCAATGGCGGCTTGAAGGACATGGCCTGCCGGGTGGCGATGCTCCGCATGCACAAGGATGGTCTCATCGAACTCCCACCACCGCGTGGCCCTAAACCCCACTGCAAGATAGCGCTGACCACACACACCGAGGCGCAACCGCCCTTGACCCAACCGGTGCACACCCTCCCTAAACCCCAATTGCAACTCGTCTTGCGCACAGACTCCCGCCTGTGGAACGAGTATATCGAGCGCTACCACTACCTCGGCTATACGCCTCTCTCGGGTGCACAGCTGCGCTATTTCATCACCGCGGGTGACCGTCTTCTCGCGCTGCTCGGGTTCGGTGCCGCTGCCTGGCAGCTCGCACCCCGCGACACCTTCATCGGCTGGAACGACACCCAGCGCCAGGAAAAGCGGCATCTCGTGGTCAACAACGCAAGATTCCTCATCCTGCCTTGGGTCCAGTCCAAGGGACTCGCCTCCAAAGTCTTGGCCATCACGGCAAGACAGCTGCCCGAGGATTGGTTTATCCACTATGGTTACCGACCTGTCCTGATGGAGACCTTTGCTGACCAGGTACGCTTCCGGGGTACCTGCTACAAGGCAGCTAACTGGGTCCACGTCGGCCAAACTAAAGGGCGAGGAAAGCGTGGACCGTCCGGCAAACAGAGCGTGCTCATCAAAGCTATTTGGCTTTATCCCCTCACGCGACACTTTCAACGCGCATTGACTACATAGCACACATACCCGCTAACCGAAGCTTTACGCACGAAGTAGGCTAACTCATTAATTCAATTGGTGGAGCCGGGGGGGATCGAACCCCCGACCTTCGCATTGCGAACGCGACGCTCTCCCAGCTGAGCTACGGCCCCTGTGCCTCAAACTGTTGCGCGGCCAGTAGGTTACACATTCTCCGTGATCCTGGCAAGTTAACAAGAAAGCCCTTTCACGCCGGCTTAGTGTCACGAAAATTGGCAAGTTTTCCGTTGCGCTTCTTAAACTTAGCCGCATAATTTTGGCATCATTGTAACTCTCTGATGTAGTGGGACCTCGAGTTACAATTTAACCCTCATCTCTCTCATCCGGCAAAAACAAATAACCCACCAAGCGAGTTCCAGGGGCGACGCTCCGAAAGAAGCTTCCCCCCGAAAAATCAGGGCGGTCCCCGCGAGAGGACCGCCCTGTCTCGTGCTGCCGTCGGCTCACGACATCGCCCGCTCGCCTGGTCTACACCAACGTGGAACACCCCCTGGGTCCATCCCACGAGAGGCACCAGTTCGCGCCCGTTGCCATGGATGAAGAGGACAACCCGCTCGTTGGGCTCAAAGTGCGGGCTGCCTTTAACGTCTAGTGTAGTGTCCACGAAATAAATGGACAGCTATTTCTTTCGTTTCCTGCTCCGTGGACTAGTGCAGCCGGGCTGAATCTTCTCCAAAGTCTGCCGACAGCGAGAGAGTTTCTCCGTAATAGATTCTACCGTCGCGGTCCAGACGAATGGTTGCGGGTCCTTGTTCCACGCTGTAAGAAATGCGTCGATGGAGCCCTTCAGATCCTCCACGCTTCGGAAGGTGCCCCGCCGTACCGCCTTGTCATCCAACTCGCCGAACCAGCGTTCGACCAAGTTCAGCCAACTGGAACTCGTCGGGACAAAGTGGAGCGTGAAGCGAGGGTGGCGCTTTAGCCAGTTCTGCACATTCTCGTGCTTATGGGTTCCGTAGTTGTCCATAACGAGATGCAGCGGGACCTGACCAGGGAACTCCTTGTCTAGAGTGCGTAAGAACTTGAGGAACTCCTGATGGCGATGGCGCTGATAGCATTGGCCGATCACCTTCCCCTGTAATATCTCCAGGGCGGCGAATAGAGTCGTGGTGCCGTTACGCTTGTAGTCGTGGGGCATGGTCCCACAGCGGCCCTTTTTGAGCGGCAAGCCGGGTTGGGTCCGATCCAGCGCCTGAATTTGACTCTTCTCATCCACACACAGCACGATCGCCTGCTGGGGCGGATTCAGGTACAGCCCGATCACGTCGGTCATTTTCTCAAGGAACGTCGGGTCGCGTGACAGCTTGAAGGTCTCCACGCGGTGAGGCTTCAGGTTGTGGGCCTGCCAGATATTATTGACCGTCGACTTGCTAACCCCCTGACTCTTGGCCATCGTGCGGCAACTCCAATGCGTCATGCCTTCGGGCTTGGTTTGCAGGGTCGCATCCATAATGGCGGTGATCTTATCGATGTCGTAGCTTGGTTTGCGTCCGCGTCCCGGAGCGATCTCCCACAGTCCGTCCAATCGCTGCTGGCAGAAGCGTTGACGCCACAGCATGACGGTCTTGCGGTTAACCGACAACTGCTCAGCGATGGCTACGTCGGATTGTCCTTCAGCCGCGGCTAGCACGATCCGACAGCGCAGGGCCACTTGCTGAGGCGTGCCGTGGGCCGCCACCCACTGCTGCATCTGCTGCCGCTCGGCAGACGAAAGTTCGCTGGAGAAGCCCATACCCGAGCATAACGCTGATCCGGGTTGTCTGTCCAGTTATATATTGGACGATACACTAGCACGTCGTCGCCGATATGCCCACCCTTGAGTTGAAGCACGAAGTCTTGCTGCGGATAGCTGCCTTTTACAGGCACTAGTGTAGTGTCCCTTAAATAACTTTACAGACTTTCCAGTGATTGCTATGGTCTCGCTCATGCCGAACACCCGCGTGGCGATCAAGTTGCAGCCGGCTGAACGCACGCCGCTGGAGACATGGG
>JBOIEG010000714.1:0-4941 GCA_050740915.1 Gammaproteobacteria bacterium
TTCGTCCTTGGACGCAAGAATTGGTTGTTCTGCGACACGGTTCGGGGGGCCAAGGCCAGCGCCAATCTGTATAGCCTTATCGAGACCGCGAAAGCCAATGGTCTCGAGCCTTATCACTACTTATGCCCCGTTTTTACCGAGATATCCAAGGCCAGCACCGTTGCCCAAATCGAAACGCTGCTCCCTCATAACCTCAAACCGAACGAGCTTAATCCATTAACCCGCTGATCAACAGGGTGGGGTCCAGTAACCGCTTACGATCCTTCAACACCTGCTGCGGTACGACCTGGATCGACACCGGCGTCTCCATGATCGGCGTGTCGGTCTTGGTGGCGGTGGTGGCGTCGAAGACGTTGTAGCTGGTCTCGTCCGTGGGCTTTGCGGTGACCGTCATCTCTTCGAGGACGGTGGGTTCGTCGTTGCCTTTCTGCGCCTTCTTGGTGTCGGCTGAGTCATTCACCGCCACCCCCTCCTGCTTTTTTATCGCCACCGCATTCTCAGCAGTGAAGGTGTGAGTCAATCCACTTCCGGCGAGCAATTTTTCCACGGCTTCCCTGATGGTGTAGGGCCCGGTCAGTCCCTGGCTCTGCTTGTTCTTAAGCGCGGTTCCATCGCTGATGATCTCGACCTGCCCCTGCCGGGACAGGGCGTCGAGTGCTTGGGCGAGTCCTTGCGGGGGAATGTTGAAGTCGACGACCGGTTCCTGGCCCCAGGCGGAGCCGGCGAGCAACAGTGCGCCTAGTACCAGGAACGCCTGGCATCTCTCTCGTATCGACATGCGGATCCTCCCATCGTGATTATTGGAAACGGGACAATGTTTTCTGCCCCCTATCCAATAAGAGTCGATTCGGGCTCGGATCTGGTCACTTTATGCAATAAATCTTTTGTCGAGAGGGTCGAGATCTCGTAGGGCGGAACGCCGAAGGTGGTTCCGCCGCAAGATATGCCATGCGGCGGATCGCCCTGACGGGCATCCGCCCTACGAGTCTACGAGTCTGTTCAGTTGGTTACGCGACTCAAACGGATCTGGCCGTCCTTCGCTGGCTCCGCCTTCAGTGGAAACGTCGCTTCGAGGGTACGCAGCAAGAGCAGCAAGTCCCGAAACTGGAAGCGGCCGGTCACGCGCAGGGCCTGCAACGACGGGTCCGCAATCACGATCTTGACGGGATGGTAGCGTTCGATCTGCGCCATGACCTCGGCTAGCGGTGTCAGATCGAAAGCAAGGTGGCCGTCGCGCCAGGCCGTGGCGTTCCTGCCGGCTTGGGTAACCGGGGAGAGTGCTCCTTCCGGCGTATAGGCGATCTGCTTGCCGGCGCTGAGTGTGGCCGTATGCGCGGGGCGGGTAGTCACCTCGACCTTGCCTTCGTCGACGGTAACCTGGTGCGGCGTGGCATAGACATCGAAGCGGGTCCCCAAATCGCGGATGCGCCCGCCGGCCGTCGTGATCTCGAAGGGGCGCGCGGCATCGTGCTGCACGGTGAAGAACGCCTCGCCGCGCAGAAGATCGACGCGGCGCTCGCGGTAAGAGAGGTGGACTCGCAGCTCGGTGTCGGTATTGAGCTCCACGCGCGAACCATCGGCCAGCGTGACGGGGAACTGTTCGCCTTTGGCGGTGCGACGCCGGTAACGTAGTAGTAAGTCAACTTGGATCAGACAGATAGCCCTTCGTCATTCCGGCCAGAGCCTGCCCCGTACTCGATACGGGGGATTGGCCGGAATCCATGGCCAAGGACGGCATCCATGCGACTGGATTCCGTACAATCCATGTACGGAATGACAACCCTTCTTGACTGCCTAGCCGTCACTCCAGGGGATCTGTCCTCGCGCCTACGTTTGCGCGATAAGTATCCTCGCCGCCCTCGATCTTTTAGGCTACGGCAAGATCGTGATCCGCCTTAAGCAACCAAAGGCCCACCAGCTCATACTTGACGTCACTCATAGAGGACCTCTCCACGCTCAAAGATCTCAAGCGCCGCCCTGCCCGCCGGCCGTTCCGCCGACATTTTCGAACAGCGTGGCTAGGGGCACATGGAGATTGACGCTCTCGAGCTCCACCCTGCCCTCCCCTTCAAAGGCATACAGTACCCAGTGATTAGAGGCATCACGACGGAAACAGTCCACGGTGAAGCTGTCCGAGTCGATGATGACATACTCTCGCAGGCCTTCAACCTTGCGGTAACTAGCGAACTTATCGCCCCGGTCATAACCGGCGGTGCTGTCCGATAGCACCTCGATGATCAGGCTGGGGAACCGCTTGCAGGTGTCCTCGGCCCGGTCGCGCGGGTCGCAGGTAACGAACACGTCGGGGTAGAAGTAGGCGTTCGCGACATCAATCTGCAGCTTCATGTCGCTGATATAAACCCGGCACGGCCCACCGCGCAGGTGCTCCTTGAGCAGGGCAAAGATATTACCCGCGGTGGTGACGTGCGCATCCCGCGCTCCGACCATGGCGTAAACTTCATACACCAGGCCGTTCAGGTATTCGTGTTTTTCAGTCTGCGTCTTCTCCCACTCCAGAAAGTCCTCTGGGGTCATGCGCAGAACGGGTTGAGGTGTTCCCACGGTGATTTCCCTCCAAGAAAAAGTCAAAATTCTCCTCCTCCTGGCAGGGGGAGGATAAAGGTGGGGTGGTTGAGCGCTTGGCCTGCTATCCTCCCACAGGGGCGGCAGGAGATTGATTAAAAAGGATCATGATCAAAGATTACCACATCGCCCGCGTGAGCGCATAGGAGGCGATCACCTCCCAGTCCGGTATCGGGTTTCCCCCAATGTCGAGCTCGATGCCTTCACTCTCTTCTTCTCCGGTCTGTACCCGGAACCCTTGACTTGCGCGGTCCGGATCCAGATCGGGTTTGGGACATTCTCTTTAGCGATTCGATAAAATGCCAGCGTGCCAAGGATTCGACCGCCCAAAGTATCGAGCTTCACGCCCGCTTCGTAACCCCGGCCCGTCTCGGGCCCGAACCCGGCGCCGTCGGGGTTCGTGCCACCGACCGGCACGAAGGATTCGCTGTACCCGCCATACACAGACAGGAACCGCAACGGTACCTCATCGCTTGACTCACCCACGAGACCAAGCTAACTTGCTTAGCTAAGTCAGCGTGGATATATAACCACGACCACTGTCAACGTGCACGAAGCCAAGACCCACCTCTCGCGCCTACTGGAGGCCGCTGCTGCGGGCGAGGAGATCATCATTGCCAAGGCCGGAAAGCCCATCGCCAAGCTGGTCCCGATCGAGAAGTCGAAGCGCGAACCCGGACGCCTGAAAGCGCTTATCCAATGGTCCGACGCCTTCTTCGATCCATTGCCGGATGACGTTCTGGATGTGATGGAAAATGGCTACAAGCATGATCCGTTGCGCCGGAAGTGAACCTGTTACTGGACACCCACGTCCTGATCTGGTGGCTGGGAAGTCTCCCCATGCTCTCCGCAGATGCCCGCGATGCGCTCGCCGATCCGGAAAACGAGGCCTTCGTCAGCAGCGCGAGCGGCTTCGAGATCGCCACCAAATATCGTCTCGGTAAGTTACCCGTGGACGCAACTTTGGTCGACGGACTGGATGAACACTTCCGCCGCGAAGGTTTCAAGCCCGTGGCGATCTCCTTGCCTAATGCGCTCGCGGCGGGCCGCTTACCCGGACCACACAAAGATCCCTTCGACCGCATGCTGATCGCGCAGGCACGGCTTGAAGGCTCCACCGTGGTGACCTCCGATCCCATCTTTCAACGCTATCGCGTACTTGTGGTGTGGTAGCCGCTCGCGACGAGCTAGGAGCCTCACGAGCGGATGGCGGTAAAGCAGAGATCCCATTCCGCAGTTGCAAGCGTGACATCGACGAAACCGGCCTGGCGCAGGCGATCGGGGAAGGTGAACGGGTCGACGGGCACAAGGACATCGTCGATATGGAATTCACGCATCTCGGGGGAGTCGAGGCTGTCGGCTCCGAAGAAGACACCGCCGGGCTTGAGCACCCGCGCGACCTCGGCCAGCAGGCGATCTTGGAGCTCCGGAGTATGCACATGGTGGAGCATCGTGAATGACGATGCAGCGCTGAAGCTGGCATCTTGGAAGGGAAGCTGGGTTGCGTCAGCGTTGACGACCTCGACGTTCGTGCCAGCTAGTCGCTCCGCTAGCCCAGCGGCCAGAACAGGGTCGAGCTCGACCGCCGTCAAGCGGTCCACCTTGTGCCGCAACACGTCCGTCGTCTTTCCAGGGCCGGGGCCGATCTCGATTAGATGATCTCCCAGCTCGACGCTCGAGAGCGCCCGAGGGATGAGATCGTTCGCGACCCAATCGGCCCAGTCTTCGCTCGTCAACAGTTCAAGATGTGCTTGATTCATGGCTGCCCCTACCCTTTCGCATCAACCTCTTTCGCTGCTGCGCGCCAAGATCTAAGCGCCGTCTGTCGCGTGCGTGGATAGTGTCCACACGCAAAGCTCATCAGAGGTGAGCTCATAGGAATGCACTGTTCCTGCCGGAACGACATAGAAGTCGCCCCGCCCGACGGTCTTCTCGCAGTGTTATCGCCTGGTCCGAGGCTGCGCCGTGGCGACCATGCACTTTGCGTTGACAAACCACTGCTGTCTCGCCTAACATTTCTTACGTTTGTCTTACCCAGAGGATATTCCATGCACACGACCAGACTTTCCAGTAAAGGGCAAGTGGTCTTGCCCAGCGCCACCCGCGCCACGCGCGGATGGACAACGGGTACCGAGTTCGCCGTCGAAGAAACGCCGGAAGGCGTGCTGCTGCGGCCGCTCAAACCCTTTGCGCAAACACGGGTGGAGGAGGTGTTTGGCATGGCCCGCTATCAAGGTCCAAAACGCTCGCTGAAAGATATGGCCGAAGCGGTGTTGGCCGAGGCGCGCAAGCGCAAATAATGACCGCGCTCGACACCAATGTCGTAGTGCGCTTTCTCGCCAATGACGATGACCAACA
>JBOIEG010000715.1:0-1043 GCA_050740915.1 Gammaproteobacteria bacterium
TGGGTCGATAATCAAGGGGCCGTAGTGCCCGGATTGCTCCTGGGTGCCCGAGTGGCTGTGGTACCAGTACGTGCCGCTCTGCTTCACTGGGTAGCGGTAGGTAAAGGTCTCCCCCGGTTTGATCCCGGGGAAGCTGACGCCGGGCACGCCGTCCATCTCTGGGGGGAGCAGAATACCGTGCCAGTGGATGGAGGTGTCTTCCTCAAGCTGGTTGGTGACCCGAATGGTGACGCTTTGACCCTCACGCATGCGAAGCAGAGGTCCCGGCACCGATCCGTTCAAGGTAACGGCCGTGCCTTTCCGTTCGCCGATGTTGAATGGTGTCTTGCGGATCAGCAGGTCGATTACATTTCGGCCCCGCCGCGTAGCGTCAGACGCTGCACCGGCAGTACCCTGCCATGCATAAGCAGGAACGATACTTTTTAGACCAGCCAGCAGGCCTAACGCACCGGTGGATTGTAAGAAGCGGCGTCTCGTTAACGCATCGCTCTCATTGAGATCGCCCATACTCCCAGCCGTCCTCACCGCACGATCGGTGACACCTTTCCCCACTTACCGCTAAATACGAACTCCCTCAGCGGTTTACGCTGCCTCGGCGTCAAATCTCGCTCCTTCAGCGACGCTGGTAGCGCGTTCGGATCTCCCCAGTACCCAATCGCCAAGCCTGTCCACGCCTCCGAGCCCTCCGGGATTTCGTACACCTCACGCGCCTTCTCGGGAACTATCCCGATCATCTGATGGACGTATAGCCCCCGTGCCGTCGCCTCCACAAGCAGATTCCCCGCCGCAAGACCAAGATCATGGACCGCCGCTCGGTTAGGCTCGTTGTTGCGGATAAATCTCAAGCGCGCGACCCCTAGAGCAAGAACCGGTGCAGCCTTTGCCCAAACCTGGTTTGCCTCCACCAGACAGCTCAAGAGCCTCTGGAACTCTTCTAGGTTCTCGCTCTTCGCAACGATGTAGCTCCACGGCTGCTCGTTGTAAGACGACGGCGCCCACCGGGCCGCTTCAAACAGTGAGCGAAGATCGGCATTCGAAACGGG
>JBOIEG010000716.1:0-1329 GCA_050740915.1 Gammaproteobacteria bacterium
GTGGATCGGGTGCTCATCATGAAAGCAGATCAACAACAAATTTGTCGTCTCAAAAAGATAGTGTCTTTGCTTCCATCAAGGGAAACCCCCGCGTCCTTTTACCCACAAATTCTGCGGAGGAGGCGAACATACAAGCCTATCGAAGGGGCGGCGATGATCGTCAAGGGGCCGCTGCTATTTAAGGACACTGTTCCATATCACTATCGAACACCCGTTTACGAAAGCCCTCCCTGGCTTTCGCCCTTTGGGCTGGCGTACCACCTGGTTTGTGGATCAAGACCGGCTTAAAACTTCTCGCCCCAAGGCCGTAGGTCGAGCTCTAGCGTCCACGCACTGCGCTGTTGGCGGTGTATCGACAGGTAAGCATCGGCTATCGCATCCGGTTCAAGCACGGAATCGGCGGCCCCTTCCGCCAGCAAAATCTGGTAGCGCTCAGAGCGGATCTGACCATCGATGATCGCGTGCACCACATGGATCCTGTGAGGACCGAGCTCGCGCGCCATGCTTTGGGCGAGGGCGCGCAGGGCGAATTTGGGGGAAGCCAGGTTCACGAAACCGGCGCTGCCCCGCAGGGACGCGGTGGCACCGGTAAAGAGGATCCGTGCCCTGCCCTTGCTTGAGCATCACCCGCGTGGCGGCTTTCCTTACCAGGAACCCAGCAAAACAGCCGATCCGCCAGCAGCGTTAGAAATCCGCCGGGTCGGTATCCACGACTTCACTGCGTTCAAAGGCACCCGCATTGAACACCGTGATGCGTAACGGGCCATAGTCCGATTGAATCTTCCGGAACAGTCGTTCCACTTGCTCGGGCTCGGTCGCATCGCAATCGTACAAGATCACCGGGTCATCGCCGCCTCGCAGGCTGGTCAAGCTCGAGGCCCGCCGGGCACCCGCGATCGTAGTAAATCCTTCTTTGGCAAAACGCTTGACCAGCGCCGTGCTCAGCCCCGGGCCGACACCCATTACAACAGCCCCTTCGTTTTCATTGCTTTCCGCTACTGGCGCAGCCCTTCTGCCCTCATTGCCTTCTTCACCGCCGGGCGAGCCGCCACCCGGGTGATGTAGTCCTCGAGTCTTGGCCACTTCCCAAGATCGACCTTAAGCATGGGGCTCCAGTTGAGCACGGTGAAGAGGTAGGCGTCGACCACCGTTAACTGGTCGCCCATCAGGTAAGACTTACCGTTGAGCCGCTCAGTCAGATAGTCGTGTCCTTTCGGCAGGTCTGTGGAGGCGCCGTCAGATCCGCCTTGGCCGAGATTCCAGTGCGCCTATCGAGGCGCAGAATCCGAGCCAGGACTGTGCGCGAGAGGACAGCTATCTGGCCTGCGG
>JBOIEG010000717.1:0-11249 GCA_050740915.1 Gammaproteobacteria bacterium
GCTCCGCGCATTGACCACGGTAGACGCCGGGCTTGTCGATGATCGCCCAGTTCTCATTGATGAAACCCGGGATTGCGTCTTGCTTCCAACCAAACGCCGGCACCCACCAAGCATGCAGTACGTCCGCAGAGGTGATCACAAATCGGATTTTTTTATTGACCGGCAGCACTAAGGGGTTGTCTACGTCCAGCAAGTAGTGATCACTCTTAGGCACCTTCCCCTGGATTTCGTCGTCGGATGTTTTGAGGTTACTAAAAAAGCCTATCCCCTCTTCGAGATAATCATATCTCCACTTCCATTGGTGGCCCGTCACCTTGATCGTCATATCCGCGTCGCCATGATCGTACAGATTGATCATGGCGCGCGTTGCCGGCACCGCCATCGCGACCAGAATGAGCGCTGGGATCACGGTCCATAAAACCTCCAAGATCGGGTTTTCGTGAAACTGCGCGGGGACAGCACCTCGGGACTTGCGGTGTGCGTAGATGGAGTAAAACATGACCGCGAATACCACTGCCGCAATAGCAACGCAGATCCAAAGGATCAGCATGTGCAGATCGTAGACTTCCCGCGATGTCGGCGTCACCCCTCGGGTAAGGTTGAACTTACTCTGCGCAACCGCAGCGCTTGAAAACACCACAAGCAACCCGCTCCAGACCGCCCTGCCGGTAAAGCACCTAGGTACAGGCATTACCCGGTTTTCTCCGGCCATGTAGCCGCTGTTAAGCAACACGTTTGTCCTCGGTTCTCCTGCTAAAGCATGAGCCATATCCCGCGCCAGATCCACCCGCCCACGCTCATTTAAGAATGCACCGGTCTCCGGCCTCTTCCCCGCTAAGAGCCCGAGAGCAAAAATCGAAAAAGTAGCTAGCCGGTTAACTGGGAGCTGTTGGTGGTGGTGACACCGCTTCGCTTCGGTGCCGGACCGTAATTGGTCAGCCTAACTGTTAATGAACGACGGTGACCGGGCAGGGTGCTTTTCGCACCACCTCATGACTCACACTGCCAAGCAATAATTCCTTGATGTTCGAGCGACCGTGAGATCCTATGACGATTAAATCAATCTGGTGTGCTCTCGCATAGTCGCAAATTTCGTTTGACAACGAATCCGTAGAGGGCACGAACTCGATCGCGTTTTTGTCGACTGATCGCTCGTCGCAAGGATCCCCAACTATCCTTGTTAATAATTCATGAAACTTTCCCTCAGCGATCGTTGTGAGCTCACTTTGATCAATAGAGATCAATTCACGTAACGCCTTCTCTTGAATGTGAATATGCATCAAGATGATCGATGATCGCATTGAGCGGGCAATGGCAAACGCGATCCATGCTGCGTGAAAAGCCGGTTCTGAATAATCGATGGGCACCAGAATTCTCTCGATCGGCTTCATCATTACTCTCCGAAAATCTTTGGAAATTCGATGAATTTTCCTGGCTCATCTACGGGACCCCAGATCCCTGCACGAAGAACAAACCCCGGGTCAAGAAGGTGTAGTCCCCTTCGACCGCCATGAGGGTTACTAGCACTAACAAGCACAGCGGTGGGACCAAAATGGCGCACATCAGGGCCAGACGTTCCCAGCGCATGTGCATGAACACCGCGACGATTAACCCCGCCTTCATCAACATGAACGTAACGACCAGAGACCACCGAAGGTAGCCATGGAGGCCGAAGTAGTCGACGGCATAAGACCCCGTGCTGAGGACAAACAACAATACCCAGACCGTCAGATACAGGCTGATCGGATGTTGCTGCCCTTGTGCATGCGCATGTTCCATGTTTTCCCCCTTACCAAAGATAGAAAAACGCAAAGATGAAGACCCATACCAGATCGACGAAGTGCCAATATAGACCCGTGATTTCCACGATCTCGTAGTTGGTATGCTCGTAATGTCCTCGAAATACCTTAAGGGCCACGATGCTCAGGTAGATCACCCCGACCGTCACGTGCAAGCCATGGAAGCCCGTTATCATGAAAAAGCAAGAGCCGAACTGCGCGGCGCCCATGGGATTGCCCCAGGGGCGAACGCCTTCTTCGACGATCAGCTTGGTCCACTCAAAGGCTTGCATCCCGACGAATGTCGCGCCGAACGCCGCGGTCACCAGCATCAAGACCATGGTTTTAACGCGATCGCGGCGGTAACCGAAGTTGACCGCCATGGCCATCGTTCCGCTGCTGGTGATCAAAACCATGGTCATGATGGCGATTAAAACGAGTGGGATCTTCGTGCCCCCAATCACCAAGGCGAAGACCTCGCTGGGGTTGGGCCAAGGTTCCGTGGTGGACATCCGTACCGTCATGTACCCGGTCAGGAATGAACCGAAGATAAACGTGTCGCTGAGGAGGAAGATCCACATCATCGCCTTGCCCCAGGGAACCTGAAACGCGCGCTTGTCCGAGGACCAGTCGGTGACGATGCCGCGCCACCCTTCAGGCGTCGTTACATTTCTCGCTTTAGCTGTCTCTGCATGTTGTGCCATGTGTCATGTTTCCCTCAGGTAGACAACATCAGAGCGAATAAAACCAGCCAAACAACTAGCAGGAAGTGCCAGTACCAGGCGCAGAGCTGCACGCTTGAGCTTACGTCAGCCCCGCGCCAAAGCTTTCCGGTGGTCCTCCCCCAGGCGACTAGACCGCCCAAGAGATGCAGGCCGTGCACCGCGGTAATCAGGTAAAAGAAGCTATTAGCGGGGTTCCGCGCCACAAAATAACCCAGGGCGCCCAGTTGTTGCCACGCCCAAAGCTGCCCCGCGAGGAAGGCCCAGGCACAGATACCCCCGGCCAGCAGGCCGATTTGGACGCTTCCACGTTGCCCACGATCGGCGGCTACCCATGCCCATTGCATCCCGACACTGCTCAGGATCAGCACAGCCGTGTTCAGCCATAGCAGCCGCGGCTCCGGCAACGGATCCCAGTCCGCAAACCCCATGCGCGCGACATAGGTGCTGACGATGATCGAAAACAGTACCGTGACCACTGCCATAAATACCAAGAGGCCGACTTTTGCCATGGGCATAGGTAATCCACCAAGGGGTTCATCGTCGTTGCCGCCCCAACTGCTGTCGCCGCCTCGCCCGGTCTGCTTCGCTTTCATCGGGGGCTGGGTGCTCATGCCCCGCCCTGCTGTCTCTCCCCGAGCCACCGCCAGTGGCTTTGGGCTGGCGTCGGACATAGTGCTCATGCCTTATCCCCCTCGGCGCCCATCTGTTCGTTGCTGGAGGTTGCGACCACCGGCGCAAGGTTTTGCGGTAGGAAGTCTTGGTCGGCGCCGGGCACGCTGTAATCGTAGGCCCAGCGATAGACCACGGGGAGCTTAGGACCCCAGTTGCCGTGCACCGGTGGGGTGTCGGGGGTTTGCCATTCCAGTGTGTTGGCCCGCCAGGGGTTGCTATCAGCCCGCTTGCCCTTGAACAGGCTCCAGACGAGATTGAAGATAAACAAAAGTTGAAAAACCCCTACGATCAAAGCCACCACGGTCGTGAAGGCTTGCAGATCCTGGGCCGAGGGCGGGATGAATTCATAGTTCTCAAAGGCGTAATAGCGGCGCGGCACGCCCACAAAACCCAGGTAATGCATGGGGAAATAGATCGTATAGGTCCCGAGGAAGGTGGCCCAGAAATGGACCTTGCCCAGGGTATCGTTCAGCATCCGCCCGCTGACCTTGGGGAACCAGTGGTAGATCCCGCCAAAGATGGCCAGGATCGGGGCCACACCCATCACCATATGGAAATGGGCGACCACAAAATAAGTGTCCCCAAGAGGCACATCCACCGAGACATTGCCGAGGAACAGTCCCGTCAACCCCCCCACCACAAAGGTGAGGATGAACGCGAGGCAAAATAGCATCGGCACGGTTAGGTGGATGTTGCCCCGCCACAAGGTCAGCACCCAGTTATAGACCTTGATGGCGGTGGGGATGGCGATGATGAGCGTGGTGATGGCGAAGAAGAAGCCCAAGTACAGGTTCATGCCACTGTAGTACATGTGGTGTGCCCACACGATGAAGCTGATGACGGCGATGGCCACGATCGCCCACACCATCACCCGATAGCCGAAGATGTTTTTTCTCGCATGGGTGCTGATGAGATCGGAGATAATCCCGAAGGCGGGCAACGCGACGATATAAACCTCAGGATGGCCGAAAAACCAGAACAGGTGTTGAAACAACACTGGGCTGCCGCCGTCGTGGTCGAGCTGCTGTCCCATCGAAGAGACGGCGGGCATGAAAAAGCTGCTGCCCACGACCCGGTCCAACAGCAGCATCACGCAGCCGACGAACAAGGCAGGGAAGGCCAACAGCGCCATGATGGTGGCCGTGAAAATGCCCCAAACCGTCAAAGGCATGCGCATCATCGTCATCCCCCAGGTGCGGGCCTGCAACACGGTCGTCACGTAGTTCAGCCCGCCCATGGTGAACGCAATGATGAATATAAGCAGGGAGACGAGCATCAAGACAATACCACCACCCTCCGCTCCCGGAGTGCCGTGCAGGATGGCTTGGGGCGGGTACAGGGTCCAGCCGGCGCCCGTGGGCCCGCCGGGCACGAAGAAGCTCGCCATCAGCACTAGCACGGAGATCAGATAGACCCAGTAACTCAGCATGTTCACGAAGGGAAAGACCATATCGCGGGCGCCTACCATCAGCGGGATGAGGTAATTGCCAAAGCCTCCCAGCAGCAAGGCGGTGAGCAGGTAGACGATCATGATCATGCCGTGCATGGTGACGTATTGGTAGTACGAGCCCGGGTCGATGAAATCTAAAATTCCTGGGAAGCCCAGTTGCAGCCGCATCAACCCGGATAGCACCAAAGCCACCAAGCCCACCGAAATCGCGGTGATCGTGTATTGGATGGCGATGACCTTGTGGTCTTGGCTGAAGACGTACTTGGTCCAATAACTCTGGGGATCGTGGAGGTGGATAGTTTCTTGATACGGGGCGTCTGCCATCAAAATTACCCTCTAAATATTAACCTTAGTGCTCGATTTGCCTGAGAGCTTGTGAAAAAATCTGCTGCGCTCGGGATCTCGCGTTCCGGCAGTGCTCAATATACACTCCGGTTGCTCGTCCCATCCATGAGGCTCGCCCCTGCGGGGCTAGCGCTCCATTTCGCTCCCGGCGAAACGGTCCTGCGCTCCGGCGGAACGCGAGATCCCGAGCGCAGTAGGTTTTTTCACAAACTCTGAGTCTCTCGGTTCCTGCTAGCGACCTAACCTTTTTCAGACAGCGCTTTAGTATACGCAATCAGCGCATCCAGTTCCTCGCTGCTGAGTTGATAGGGCGGCATGAGGGGATCGTAGCCTTCAACGACAGCGGCACCCGGGTTGACGATAGCCTGCTTCAGATATTCCTCGTCGACTACCACCGTGCTGCCGTCGGCCAGCGTTTCGGTCTTGCCGTATAGGCCTTTCCAGGTCGGACCCGCCCCTGGGCTGCCGTCTACGCTATGGCAAGCAAGACACCCCTGATCTTGCGCCAGTTTCCTGCCTTGCTGGACTAATGGAGGATCCCCCGTTTCCGCGGCGCCCTCACTCAAGGCTTGCGCTAAGGTCGGCTGCTCGTTCAACCACGCTTGAAACGCGCCCTCCTCCTCCACCACCACCCGGCTGCGCATGGTGTGGTGCCCCACCCCGCAGTATTCGGCACAGGCGATCTCGAAGGTCCCGGTCTTGGTCGGGGTGAACCAGAGCCCGGAGACTAAGCCTGGCACCGCGTCCATCTTGACCCGAAAATTCGGCACGTAGAAGTCGTGCACGACGTCTTTGGAGCGCAGCAACACCTTGATCGGTTTACCGAGCGGAAGGTGTAGATCGCCGCTTTTCACCAGCACATCGTCTTGCCCGAAGGGGTTACCTGGGTGCAGACCGAATGAGTTTTCGGCACTGATGAGCCTCGTGTCGGCGCGGCCCAACACGCCGTCTTTCCCTGGGAAGCGGAAGCTCCACTGCCACTGCTGGCCGACGACCTCTACGCTCAATGCGTCTTTCGGCGCGTTGACGAATTCGGCCCATACATACAAGCCCGGGATCAGCATGATCACGATCCCTACCGAGGTCAATCCGATGAGCCACCATTCGAGCTTCCTGTTCTCGGGCTCGTAGGCTGCCCGCTTACCCTTCTGGTGGCGGTAGCGGAACACGGCATAGGCCATAAACAGCGTGATGGCGACGAAGACAATCCCCGAGATCCAAAGCGTGATGATGAGCGTCAAATCCATCTGCCCCCAATTGGAAGCGAGCGGCGTGAACCACCAGGGGTTGAGGAAGTTAAACAAAACCGAAGCAACCACAATCAACACCAAGACAATCGCTACAGCCATACCCGTTAATCGCCCCTCCCAAATTGCCTTTGTCGTGTCAACCAAACTCTCTCGCGGCCTTGGATTAGAATCGTAGCCTTACCCCTGCCGGCGTTTCGAGTTTTCGGGCTGTTACTACCTACGTCAACTATAACGCCCAAGTCCGCAGCCCGTCATTCTAGTTGATGACCTCTAGCGAGCGCCACACCTCCTTCATTCCCCGCCCGCAGCGCGCACAACAGATCTGTCGCATTTCCTAGGTGTTGGGCCATGTTCTCTGGAGACAACGGGTGCGCCCAGGGAACAAAATCAAGCATTGGAGCGCTGATTTGCGCGGATAGGGTGTATAGCGTTTCTTCGCGGCTGTGATAGTGGCGATCGATTCCGTTAGCTACCCAGCCCAACAAGGGGACAGCGTCGTTTCCGATCGCCTCTGCGCTCAACAAGGCATGATTTATACAGCCCAAACGCAGGCCCACCACGAGGATAACCGGAATAGCCATTCGCCGCACGAGATCAGGCAGCCGCTCGCGCTCGTTAAGAGGCACCGCCCATCCGCCGATTCCCTCCACCAAGGCGAAATCGGCTTTAACAAACAAGCGCTGAAAGTCCCGCAAGATCGCATCTAGCTCTACCTCCACTCCCACCTCTTTAGCCGCGATATGAGGAGCGATAGGCGGATCGAAGGCATATCGATTAACCAGGTCGTACGCGATCGGCCGCGAGCAGTGCTCTTGCAGCATTTCAGCATCCCGATTACGAGGCCCTTCCGGGGTGCGTCGGCATCCGCTTGCGACCGGTTTCATCCCCGAGACTGTGAAGCCTCGCTGCTTAAGCGCAAGCATTAGCCCCAAGGTAACCCAAGTCTTGCCCACCCCGGTATCGGTGCCGGTAATGAAACAGCCCTGGCCCATGCGTTAACGTCGAGCCATCTTCAGCGCACGTTCGTGCTGCGCTTGATCTGGGAGATCGGAAATCGCGCAACCGTGCTGCCGTCTTGAGGACGCTGCCCGGCAACAGGCGCCCAGGCATGCCCGTACACCACCTCGTAGGTGGCAGGGAGTCTCCCTCCTCGATCAAAGCGTGCGTAAGCCTGCGCCAAGGCGCGCAAAGCCCCCTTTCCGGTCATGCCATGAGCCCTTCCCGCAGCCGCGTTGGTGGCACCTATCTGCTTTAAATCATGCAGCAAGGCAAGCACATCGCTATAAGTCACGGTAAAATGCTCCACGTCCATGACCGGGCTCACCAAGCCGGCACGGATCAGGGCGTCGCCCACATCATGCATGTCAAGAAAACGATGCACATGGACCCTGGCATCGACCGCAGCCCAGCTCAATCGTAGTTCACGCAAGGTATCAGGACCAAAGCTAGAAAACAGGACCAGACCTTCCGGCCGTAACACACGCCAGAAATGATTGAACACCCGATCGAGATCAGTGCACCACTGCAAGCACAGGTTGCAAAAGATCATATCGACCCGCGTATCCCCGACCGGGAGACTCTCTACATCGGCACAAAGGAAACTTTGCCGAGAGCAAAAAATCCGCGCACGTTGTCGTGCTTTCAGTAGCATCTGCTCGGCCAGATCACAGAGCACCACACGGGCTTTGCGATAACGCCGCTCCAGCAGACGGGCAGCCCAACCGGTGCCCCCCCCTATATCCAAGATCAGCCCAGGCCGTAGCCGGAATAGGTCCAGACGTTCCAGCATGTGACTCGCCACCGCTTGCTGTAGCACCGCATTCTGCTCGTAGTGGGCCGCCACGCGATTAAACGTGTTTTTCACGCGCGCTTTGTCGAAGCGATACCTTTCTACCTCTTCCGTCACAGCAGAAAGCCTTTAACATAGGCTGCGATCTGCAGCGGATGCGACAGAAACGGGGCATGCGCCGCACCCGCAACGACGTAGCAACAGAGCCTCGGTGCGAGCGCCGCCAGTTCACCCCGTATCGCTGCCGGCACCAAGACGTCTTTTTCTCCTAGCACTAAGGCAACGGGGCAGTGCAGTCCAACAAGCACTTGCCTCATATCCGATTGGGACAGCAGTCTGAGCGTGGCTAACAACACGCGAGAATCGGGAGCTGTCCAAGCCGCCGCAGCCTGGAGCTCTCTGACCACCTCAGCCCGGCGCGCCCCATTAGACGCCTGCAACACAGCGAAGCGCTTCAGCGCACGCGCCGGAGCCGCGGCGATCGGGTGGGCGAAGGATTCAAATACGCCGGCTTCAATCGCGTGCGGCCAATCACGGCGCTGGGTAAAACAGGGGTTGGTCGCGATCAGCACAATACCTGCCACGCGCTCCGGCGCTCGCCTTGTCATATCCAGGGCAATGAGCCCCCCGAGCGACCACCCAAGGACCACGAATCTGCCGTCGATACCTCGCAATAGCCGCTCACTCAGTCGGCTAACGGCGACCCGCTCCACGGGATCGCTAAATCCGAAACCGGGTAAATCGAAGGCTATGGTTTGGAATTGCCGGGCAAGCTGAAGACTAAACTTCCTCCATACCCGAGAGCTAGAACCCCAGCCGTGTAAAAGCACCAGAGGTTGCCCGAACCCCAGGCGAACCGCACTCAAGCACACAACAGCCGGGCCAGTTCGTCAACTAGGCGATCGATGTGCGTTTGTTTATGGGCCGCGCTGATACTGATGCGCAGGCGTGCCGTCCCCTCGGGAACTGTGGGCGGACGTACCCCGGCAACTTGGATCCCACGCGACATTAACGCGGCACTCGCCGCCGCTGTTCCGGCACAATCCCCCAATAGAATCGGCTGTATAGGTCCTTCCACCCCCGTTAGAGGGACACCTAAACGCTGAGCGCCTTCCCGAAAGCGCGCGACTAATTCGAACAAGCGCTCCCGTCGCCAGTGCTCCGTTCTCAAAATGGTCAGAGCCTCCTGCGCGCTTGCCGCTAGAGCGGGGGGTATGGCGGTGCAGTAGATCAACGTACGCGCCTTTTGGATGAGCAGCTCGATAAGCTCGGCTGACCCGGCTACGAATGCTCCGGCCAAGCCCAACGCCTTTCCGAATGTACCGATAAGCAGTGGCACGGCGGCACAATCCAGACCGAAGTGAGCGCTTACACCCGTTCCTCCCGGTCCGTAGACTCCGATACCGTGGGCCTCGTCCACCAACAACATCGCCTCATAATCGCGGCACCGGGCCGCGATCTCTGGCAGTGGCGCTAGATCCCCGTCCATGCTAAATACGCTTTCCGTTACCACCCATTTTCGGTTCTCCTTGGAGCTGCTTAAAGCCCTCGAAAGCGCGCTCACATCGCGATGAGGATAGCGCTTTAGCTCCGCCCTCGCGAGCAACCCGGCATCGATGAGCGATGCGTGATTCAACCGGTCCATAAAAACCGTGCCCCTCCGCGATGCTAGTCCCGCTATGACCCCTAGATTCGCGAGATAGCCAGAGCTGAACACCAAGGCCCTAGCCCTACCGGTAAACTCTGCTAACTCACGTTCCAGTTCCCGAATGGGCCGCGTATAGCCTCCGATAAGCGGTGAGCCGCCGCTGCCCACACCAAACTGCTTGAGCGCTTGGGTAAAGGCACTGCTCAAACGGGGATGCGCCGCTAGACCCAGGTAGTCGTTGCTCGAGAAATCGAGCACCCGTTTGCCCTCTGAAACCACCTCCGCACCTTGTGGGCCTTCCTTGGTTCGGCGCCTGCGATAGCGGGAAGCGCCGATGCGTGCGCGCAACTCCCGTTGCGCGCCTACTGGCAACGGTTCCACTTCAGGTTAACTTTGGGGCCGAAGACCTAACCGCGTAAATAAGGCTCGGTCTTTCGCGACAACGGGATTGTCCGTGGTAAGAAGCTTGTCACCGAAAAAGACCGAGTTGGCTCCAGCCAGAAAACACAGCGCTTGTTGCTCGTCCGACATCAAGGAGCGGCCGGCAGACAAACGAATATAAGACTTCGGCATCATGATCCGTGCTACCGCCACGATGCAGACAAGATCAAAAGGATGTAAATCCTGTGTTTGCGCCAAAGGCGTGCCCGCGACCTTTACCAGCACGTTGATCGGCACGCTTTGCGGATGCGCTGGAAAATTACTTAGGTTAATCAACAAGCGACTCCTGTCCTCTAGGCTTTCTCCCATACCGATGATGCCACCACAGCAGATGCGGATCCCCGCTTCCCGTACGCAGGCTAGAGTGTTCAGCCGGTCGCGGTATGCGCGCGTGGTGATAATCCGTTCGTAGAAGCTCTCCGAAGTATCCAGGTTATGGTTGTAGTAGTCTAAGCCCGCTGCTTTCAACGCCTGCGCTTGACGTAAACCTAACATTCCCAGCGTGACGCAGGTTTCCATGCCTAACTGTTTGACCCCCCGAATCATCGCCGTTATCTTGGGCACATCCTTGTCTTTTAGTTCGCGCCATGCCGCACCCATGCAGAACCGAGTCGCTCCATTGTCTTGTGCTTTTTTGGCCACGCCCAGCACGTCTTCGAGCGCTAGCAGCTTGTGTGCTCGAACTCCCGTTGGGTAATAGCGGCTTTGTGGGCAGTAGGCGCAATCTTCGGGGCACCCACCCGTTTTTACGTTAAGCAAGGTGCTCAATTGGATCTCGTTGGGATCGAAAAACTGCCGATGTATGCTTTGCGCCTGGAATATCGTGTCGACAAGGGGTTGCTCGAATAGAGCGCCTACCTCTTTCGCCTGCCAGTCGTGCCTAATCAAAACGCTGTTGGGGGTTGGCATTAACGGGCTCTATGAACGCTACCGCAAAAGACGAGCATGTTAAATTTGACTAGACACTTGTCAACCGGGAAATTTCTGCAATGGGTTTACAACCGACCACTACACTATCGCTTTAAGCTAGGAGCCTGTCGGACTTAAGGCGGAACTTTTGATGTGCAAACCGATCGGATCGGCAATGGATTCAATGAGCGAACGTGCATGAGCCACTTCCGTCAATGCGATCGTGACACACCCTACCTGCT
>JBOIEG010000718.1:0-5073 GCA_050740915.1 Gammaproteobacteria bacterium
AACCAGCCCGATCCCGCGCAGTTCCAGGAGGTGTTTAAGCCGCGCGTGGGCTTCGCTCAGGGCGCTGGAGACGAAAAGCTGGTCGGGATCGAGTTCCGTCTCGAAGGGGAAGCGGGTGAAGGCGAAGTGCTTGCGGTACATCAGCGGTGCTCCGTGTCGTGATCGGGATCGTTAAGGTTTCGAAGCGCAAGGCCAGAGGGCGGCTCGGGCGCGGTGGTGTCGGGGGAGAGCGTCCCGGAGGGGCGGTGGCGTTTGACGAAGCAATTGGCGTAGGCATCGAGGCGTTTGGCGAGCTGGATCGGTTGCCGCTCATGCCAGACCTGCACCGGTCGCCCTGGCGGTGCGGCGGGGTCGTAGCGCAGCGTCACATTCTGCCCCACCAGTGCGGCATCCACCTCATAGACGACGCCGTTGAGGCTCACCGTGCGGTCTTTCTGGACCTTGCGCTTGGCCTCGAAGAGGAACACCTCGTCGAGGTCCAGAGTAGGGTCGGGGAAGTGCACGTCATCGGCGCACTGGGCCCAGTGCTCCAGCGGGGTTTGCCCCTCCAGAGCGCGGTGGGGGGTGTGGTGGTACTCACCCTCGACCCAAGCCCAGAGGCGACGGTTGAGGGTCTCGAGGCTCCGGGTATCCTCGGGGGTGAGGCGGGTTAGGAGCTGGGCGCGGAGGGTGCGAAACCAACGTTCCAACTTTCCCTTGCCTTGGGGCTGGTACGCTCGGGCATGGATCAGCGCGATCCCGAGTTTCGCGCAGATGAGTGCGAGGTGCTGAGACCGAAAATTGGCGCCGTTATCGACATACAGGCGCAGCGGCAGGCCCCGGCGCATCAGAGCTTGTTGGAGCACCGGCAAGAAGGCCTGGGTATTTTCCGAAAGCGCGAAAGCGGCGTAGGGGATGACCCGTGTGGCATCGTCGAGGAAGGCGATGAGGTAGGTTTTGCGCCGGGTGCGATCACCGACGAAGACGGTGGGTCCGTACATCACATCACTCATCCACAGCTCGCCGGCTTTGTGAAAAGCGAACCGCCGGCGGTCGCACTCAGTGGGTTGCTCGGGGAGCTTGCGCATCAGGCCATGGCGGGCGAGGAGGCGGTGCACGGTGGAGGGTGGCAGGGGGAGTTCCTCGGGGATCTGGCCCGTGGCCTGAGCTTCTCGGATGAGGAGGGGCACCGAGAGCTTTGGGTTGGTTTCCTTGAGGCTAAGCAGTAGCTCAACCACCGCGTCGGGCAGGGCCCGGGAGCGCCCGCGATCGGCGCGGGGTTTGGGCATCAGGGCTTCGAAGCCGCCTTGGCGATAGCGCTTGAGCCAGTCGCGCAGGGTCTCTGGGGCAATACGGCTGCGCGTAGATCCGGGGATGGCATATTCGGCGGCGGATTTTTCCTCGAAGCGCCGATAAAGCCCCCTGCAGCCGGGTGGCCACTGCACCAGATCGGCGATGAGGCCATATCGGAACAGGGCCACGGCATGGCGGTGGTCGTTATCGGGGTCGGTCATGGGGAAGCTCCTTCGAGTCTATGGATGGCCCTGAGAGCTTACTGGACTCAACGCGGTGGATCTGGCCCCGTTTGGTGTTGATAGCGTTTTTGGGGTCCACCGCTCTGTAGGATCCGGGGACCAAAACCGAGCGGTGGAGGGAGATAAGGAAGCTGCGCCCCCGCGATCTCTCGCAATGCGGGCAGGACACACTCGCGCTTCAGGCTCTGCTGAAACATGCTGACGGTGGGTGGGCCGGCGAAGTGCTCGGGATGCAGGCCCCTGAGCGCGCTGAGTGCGGCGTGCACACTCCGTACCCGGCGTCGGGTCCAGCGGATCGCCCCCGGCAGCTCGATGTCTGGGCGCAGCCGATCGGCTGCCGCCTCCAGACTCTCGGCCTGCTCGACCTGCGCCACCACCTGTTCGATGGCGCACAGCGACCCCGGAAACCGGGCGGCGAGGCAGTCCGGCAGTAGGCTGAAGGTGCGATGACCTTGGGGACAGTACCAGCGCGACACCCGTGTTCTGGGTGGGTTGACCCGTTCGTAGGTCCCGTGACGGGCCAACGAGCAGCCCCCGCGCGGATGCAGGGGGCAGTGCAACAAGCTTGCATCGCGCCAGGCTTGGCGGCTAACGTATTCCTCGCTGGTGAGCCTTGTTTTGAATCGAAGCTGCACCGGCCAAGGCCTGCACGGGGGTGACCGTGGCGGGCCTCTTTTTCTTTCTTCTTAGATCCTCGCTCGCATTATGCCTACGTTGATCTCGGGCGCGAAAACCGGTGGAAACAATGAGAAGGATCCCAGCTCAGCCGTGTCTCTCTATCCCACCGCATCAACCCGTTCACCGGTGAAACAAACTAACCACAATTTGCCGGTGGTTCGTGATCTACTGTGAGGTGCAACATCCTGGTCACCGATTCCAGCAGCGGGACGGATAAAAAAGGCGTGCTCTTCCGTGTGGATGCGAAGAGCGGCGTGCGCATGGTGTTCAGCGACTTTGGTAACGCCGCACAAGGCGCATTGGGGGCGAACCCGCTCAGCCTGACGATGGAACCCTCGGGTCAAATCCTGGTCGCCGCTTCCGGCAGCGGGGCGGATTCCAAGGGTGCGCTGTTCCGTGTAGACCCGAAGAGCGGGACGCGCATGGTCCTCAGTGATTTCGGTAACCCCGCGCAAGGGACTCCAATCGGAACGATCGGTGGCCTCGCGGTGGAGCCATCGGGATACATCCTGGCTACCGGTTTCCAAACCGGGACGGATTCCAAAGGCGTGCTCTTCCGTGTAGACCCGAAGAGCGGTGTGCGCACTTTGCTTAGTGACTTCGGTAACCCCGCCCAAGGTGTCCTGGGGGCGGGGCCATTCGGCGTGGCGGTGGAACCCTCGGGCTATATCCTCGTAATGGACCCTAACGCCGGCACGGATTCGAAAGGGGCTCTATTCCGTATAGATGCGACGAGCGGGACTCGTGACGTACTCAGTGACTTCGGCAACCCCGCGCAGGGCCCTGAAGGAGTCGTGAGGGACATCCCCTTGCCGTTTATCGATGTGGCGGTCGATCTGCCTGGCGATATCCTGGTAACCGCTATTGATACCGGGACGGATAAAAAAGGCGTGCTCTTCCGTGTGGATGCGAAGAGCGGTGTGCGCCGCATACTCAGCGACTTCGGTGATACCGGGCAAGGGCCCCTGGGACAGAACCCAGTCGGCGTAGCAGTGGTTAACGAACGAAAGTGAAACCTACCTGAACCTTGGCGACAGTTGGAAGGTGTCTCTGGCGGACGTAGCGTTTCTCTCGGAAAGCAGGACACCTACCTCGGCTAAACCAACCGCTGTTGCCGGTTTAGATGGTCAAGCCCGATTTCGGCTGCAAATTTTTCACGGAATACGCTTTTGACGACAGCGCTAGCTAACCGGTTACCCGCTGGTCGAACTCATACTCGGGTAGGGGTGCGATGAGATGAGTGCCTTCGCGCGTATCGAAGTCCTCCTCGAAGGGAGGACCGCGGGTGGCCGAGGCGATGCACGGTGCATGGGTAGGCCCACCGAGATGCTCAAGTATGCGCTGAATGGAACCCAGCTCGGTGACGAAGGCGATGATCCGCATCGGCTCGCCACATCGAGCGCAGAGGAGCGGGAAGACTTCATAGAGGCGGGCGAGCAACATGGCCCAGAGGTAGCGGGCATGGGGAGGGGGCTGGGCGTCGAGCGCATCGCGCGCTTCTGTCGCCGCTTGGAGAAGCCATGGGCAGAGACGCAGCCCCGGTTACCCGATTATGCGACATTAATCTGACGTTGGCCGCCGATTGTCTGGTCGCGGCTCAGAGCGGTCGTTGACGAGCACACTTCGATAGCCACCGCCGGGGCCTTCACCAAAGGGTCTTTGCTTTGTTCACGCTCGGTCCTGAACGCGCAACCGTATTGCCTCCACAAGTTCTAGGAAACCCGGATGATTTGATTCTCCGTTCCAGTCCGTCAATACGCCACTCTGCAATGCACGAAATCCCAGAGGCACCACGACATTCTCGATTACAACGGGGATCAATTTGTTTAATTCGCGCCCGTAAGCGGCCTCGTCACGCACCCAAGCGTTCGCGACGGACTCCGGCGACCAAAGTACTACTACGCAGCTAGCTTTCTCCAATTGCTGCTCGATCAGATTGGCCCACCTATCCCCAGCGGCTAGCTGGGAATCCCACCATACGGAAAACCCGAATTGCTTAAGAGCACTGGCTAGTTGCTCAGCCCGTGCTCTCTCCTGACGCGCATAACTAATAAATACGTCACTCACAGTACGCCACCGTCCGCGCGACCACATATTCCGCGAGGGTAAAAATCCAAGAAACACTCAGCGACTAACATAACTGCTAAGACTCGTGAAGTTTAGTCCGTAGAGCGGGAGCTCGTTCAGCCATTGTTTCCGCGACTTTACGAATACCTCTAAGAAACCGTGGGCCTGCAACTGCCTGGCCGTCTCTGTCTTCTAACATCGGAGGAAAGTGGCGGCCGGTTTCCTCATCATAGAATCGTTCGAATATAGGCCTCTCTGGACTATCCAAGTAGCAGCCCCAATCTTTCCGCTCCACCGCCTTATCGAGCACAATAACGAACGTGCGTTCAAGCGCCTCCTTCCGCGCACCGGAAAATTGGTCGGAGAAGAGCTTTAGCTCTTTTCCGCACCACACTGAGTTCGGATACGACTTGCCCACAAATATGATCAGAAATGCCGTTCGCGTGATGACCTCCCGTATTTCGTTAGTAAGGTCACCGTTGGCTGGTAGACCTTCGGTGTCCATAAATACTGTGGCCTCCCCATGCGACGACGCTCGCAACCGAAACTCAGCCTCGAATCTCGGCTTAAAGTATCTATGGAAGATTCGCACCGCGTTATCGTGCAAGACCTCGTCGTCGTGCGCGTAACTTAGGAATCCGTCATAGTATTTAGAATGAATGATTCCCAAAGCTCTCTATTGGCCCTAGCTAGGAGCCTGTCGGACTTAAGGCGGAACTTTTGATGTGCAAACCGATCGGATCGGCAATGGATTCAATGAGCGAACGTGCATGAGCCACTTCCGTCAATGCGATCGTGACACACCCTACCTGCT
>JBOIEG010000719.1:0-1349 GCA_050740915.1 Gammaproteobacteria bacterium
CGCAGGCCAGATAGCTGTCCTCTCGCGCACAGTCCTGGCTCGGATTCTGCGCCTCGATAGGCGCACTGGAATCTCGGCCAAGGAGGATCTGACGGCGCCTCCACAGACCTGCCGAAAGGACACGGAAAAGCTCGAATTCAGGGTATGACACCATCGTGGCCAAAGGAAACGGGACCACAGGCCCTGAAAATTACTACCTCGATACGTTCGGTGATGAACCTGAGCTCGGATTCGCCACGGCAGCAAACGTATGGCACGGATACCGAACACTGGTGAGCAATCTAGTTATTAACCAATGGCGGCACGTTGCCATGACTTATAACGACGCAGCGAACACTATTGTTCTCTATGTCGGCGGTGTGCAGCAATCGGCTGCCACGGTCAACGGCTCTCCGCTCACAAGCTCTCTTGTAACTAACAATGGAGGGTTGCGCATCGGTTACGCGTTATTTAACTCAGAGGCGTTTCATGGCCGGATCGACGATCTGCGGATCTACAATCGTGCGCTCTCGGCGGGCGAGATCACAACGGATATGAATACCCCCATCAGCGACTAACCAACAACCGGCGCCACCACCTCCCGCACCAGCTGTTGACATCAGTATCGGGTATTATGCGCAGGAGGGCGCGGATCGGGTGAACCACCAATATTCTTTCAAACGGTTCCGTTCAATATAGTAGGAGTTCAAGTAACTCTTCAAATGAAGCAAGCCGCTAGTTTGACTAGTGAGACAAGAACAGCTTTGAGCGTTACGGAAGTACAGTCCTCTTTTCGTGGTTTGCGACTACAACCCAAGGAGGGCTGTATGTCAGAGACGTATCGAAGCTTGTCTCATTCGCGGCGGGACTGTACTGATCATGTAGTATTTGCGTGGACATGGTCCTATATTCCGGGGCGACCGATCCGAGGACGGACTGCGTGAGGCGAAAGGAGAAGATGAGGTAGAAACCTCACCGGGAACATTTCTGGGCGCGTGGTTATCCCGTATCGACGGTTGGTTTTGAGTTGGAAGCCGTCAAGAAGTATATCCGTGAGCAGGAATAGCCTTGACCAAGACGGTCGGTTCTAAGTGAGATTTGCCGTCTTTGAGACGGCGATACCCCGCAAGCCACCCGCTTCGCGAGGGGTACGCTGACTTAGATCTTTCGCGCACAGATGGTATTTTGGGCACGACTCACACGGTAAACTTGACCGGGCTTATCACCCAACACCAGTTATTAATTACTCATACGTAGGATCTTTAAACTTATTGAATTATAAGGGGAACTAACGAGGTTTCACTCGATCCCATAGAGCAATCAAGCACGATTGACTCTAGTCATAAGGGGGACCGAGTGAAACAACGACA
>JBOIEG010000720.1:0-2764 GCA_050740915.1 Gammaproteobacteria bacterium
TCGCGAGCGAAGGGAGGTCGCGTTCCGCCGGAGCGCAGGAACCGCAGTGTATATTGAAATACATGAGGATTCCGAGCACCGCCGGAACGCGAGATCCCGAGCGCAGTAGGTTTTTCACAAACTCTGAGCCAAGCAAGTTTTCGTTTTTTGTTGTGAACAGTACCAGTTAGGGCTATTCATGCGCGACCGAAAAGTAATACTTCCCGGTGATGATATGCCCATCCGCCGACTGCACCCGGTAACGCACGGCGTACTTTCCCGCGGGAATAGGCGGTAATGTCACGCTTAGATGCGACTTGTCGAAAAAACCCTGCTTGGCATCTTTATTATCCACCCGTTTGCCCTCGCTGTTGATAACCGCCAACGCCATATATTGTTCTCCCACCCCCTCGTTGAACCACAGTTTCACCTCCTCTGGCGAGCCTTGCACCGTGGACTCCTGTTCAGGAAGGGATCGAACCAGGATGGCGTGTGCCACCAAAAGCCGATCCGTGAGGAATGAATGGTGGAAAAAGGGATGGGCTGAAAACAAGCCCTGATGCGGAACACGTGTGGCCAGCCGCCTATCCTTCGGCAACGGCGGAGACCAAGGCAGCCCGCGCTTTGGCGCAAAGGCATAGGAAACACCGCTGGATGCGATCGCCAGCGCGGCAAACGCGGCATAGCACAGTAAAATCATCAACCGTCTATTCTTTGCTCCCATGTTCATGGTGCGCTTACAGGTTTTTTGTTTTTATCGTCGCAACCGCCAACCGGCGTCCGCCGTCACGGTGCTTCTCGGTCCAAAAAACGGCGTATCCCGTCGATGAGGGCATGATCCTCGGGTGGGTCGCCAGCGTGCCTGGGACCGAGATAGGCGCGGGCTCAGCCCAGGTCTGCCCACCATCCGATGAGTGCGTGAACAGAATAGCCGAGCCCTTATCTTCACTGCGATCCCATACCGCGGCAAGGTGCCGGAGATCACGCGCCGCGACATCCCCCCGCGCGCCAGCCGCCTGACTCAAACGCTTGGGCGCGCTCCACGTCTGACCATGGTCGTCGGACAGTAGATGGTGCAGACCCACCCTGCCTTGTTTCCCAGTCCAAACCACACTATGCACCATCACTCGCCCTTCACCCTCGACCGTACACAACCCGCCTCCGGTATGCGGGCAACCGAGAAACATCCATCGAAATGCTCCGACGGGTCCGGCGCGGCGCCAAGTCTCACCCGCGTCTGTGGACCGGAATAATGCCATATCCTGTGGATTGGCGTCTCGATAGAGCACCTGCAGCTTATCGTTCGGTCCCACCTCTAGCCTTGTCCAACAACAGGTACAGGCGGCCTCATCCAGTGTCTGGTTCGGACTCCAGGTGCGGCCGCTGTCATTCGAGCGTGCGTAGCGCAAACCCTGATAGTTGCCCTTTCCCTCCCGGTCATCCAACCACACGAGATGGAAGCGACCCCGACTGTCCCCCGCAATATCTAGATAACCATGGTCACCCAGACTGCCATCGTCTGCCGGGTTAGATCCCTTTTTCCAGGTCTTGCCGCCGTCGAGCGAGAAAGCCGTCGCCATCGGCCCCATCCCGGGGAATTCCCCGGTGGTTTGCCAAACCGCGACCCGTTTGTTTCCGTGCACCGCGATCTGCGCGTCGTTACCACGCTTAGAAACAGTCGGTGCCGCAAACCCGGTAGCGACTTCCGCCTGCTGCGACCATGTGCGCCCACCGTCTGTCGAGCGCAAGTACCAGAGCACTGGCGATCCCTGGTCACGGCGGGGACCGGCCACCAGCAGATGGATGAGCTCGCCCTCACGGTAAACATCCAAACTACCCACCTCCACCAGGTCCACCTGCGGATAAATAGGACCAAGCAGACTGGACGCAGGGGGAGTGGCAAAACCGTTCTCACAAACGCTGGACAAGGCGGCCACACCTATGGCAAACAGACGCGAAAGCCTGGGTTGACAATTGCTTAGCTTGGAAACGTGCATCCTTCGGGTATCCGCTGCGCAGCCACGGCGCGACAGCGAGTTCGCGTGAGGTTGGAAAAATTGTAATCGTATATTACATGGGTTTACCCGTACAAGGTGCGTTAACCGCATTGTTAATTAACGGTCGCCCAGAACAAACTGTTTCGCATTGGCTAAGGTCAGGGTAAACAGACGCATTTTGGTGAATGGTTAACGAAAGTGATCGAAAGTGGATTTGCGGAATCTATGGGTTCGTCCTGAGGGGTGGAGCGGCAACCTGCCGTGTCCGATCAGACGCAGCGAGTTTATTCCAATAGATCCAGACGGTTGCCCGTAACGCGTGCCTCGCCTGTGGTGACTAAGCTACAATTCAAACAAGCGACATTTATCGCAGGCTTCCGGAACTTGGATCCAACTGCTCGAAAAATCGCTAGCCATAATGCGACATTTGTCGTAAGCTTCCTGCGGAAGTCTGGATCAATATCAGGCTTCTCGTTGCGTCCGCGGTTCTTTCCCGAGGGGTTTTTCTAGGCGTTGAAATGCCACACAAATGAAGGCCCCCCCGCAGCACATGGCTTGCGGGTCTGGGGCTGAAGTCTTGGATAGGGGAATGAAATGGTGACTGCCGACGCCTGCTCTCTGACGATTGATACTACAGGGGCTTGGGCCGATGGTCTCGAACCCAACCGGTGTCTTTACCTATTCCGGTCTCGAGTTGGCCGTGTATGAGAGTACAGGAACGGAAGGTCCGGGTGTTCTCCTCGTTCATGGCAACACATCCTCTGCCCATTCTTACGCCCGGGTTCTAG
>JBOIEG010000721.1:0-3626 GCA_050740915.1 Gammaproteobacteria bacterium
AGCAGGTAGGGTGTGTCACGATCGCATTGACGGAAGTGGCTCATGCACGTTCGCTCATTGAATCCATTGCCGATCCGATCGGTTTGCACATCAAAAGTTCCGCCTTAAGTCCGACAGGCTCCTAGCATTTCTCATGGCGGTGGCGCTTGCCGACACTCCACCGCAAGCTCTGCGTTACCGTGGTATTTGCGACGCCTCCGCTGCCGTGGCGCTCGGGCCAAACCACTTTGTCGTGGCGGAAGACGAGCACGACGTTTTGACGATTTATCGACGTGGCAATGCCACTTCGGTAGCAACTGTCGACATCACCGACTACCTCGGCAACCGCAAGCCGAGCGCGAAACTCTTCTTCTTGACGAAAAGTAGCCTGATTCGCCCCCTTGAAAGGTAAACCAAATGAGTGATCCGCGGCCCGCCGGGCCCTTCAGTTTCTTCACCGTGTCCGACGGAGTGTCGGTCCCGCTATATCTCATTCCCTTTGATAAGCAGGGCCGATGCATCGGTCTGATGAAAGACCGTGCAGGTACGGTTGGCAAGAATGGCGTCGGTCCGATGCTACGAGATCTGCTTGCCGACACCAACGCTCGCATCCATCTGACTGGGCATTCCTATGGAGCGAAGGTTGTGCTGTCCGCATTATGCTTGGTCCAGCACCCGCGGAATGTCACCTCCGTGTTGCTGCTACAACCAGCCGTCAACGCGTTTTGCTTTGCATCGAGCATTGAGGAAAACGGCAGGAAGCCCGGAGCGTTCCGTCCGGCGATGAAACGCTCGGATCAACCTATTTTCATCACATTCAGCTCCCACGATGCGCCTTTAACCAAGTTCTTCCACATCGCACTGCGGCGGGACGGAGATCTGGGAGAGATTCGGCCCGCGGCAGGGCCTCCGAGTATGTTCGCGGCACTCGGCGGGTTCGGACCGGGAGGCATAAATGCCGGCGAGAGCAACACGGTTACAATGATCGGGGTGCCGGCGAAGTATGACATTTCGAACCCGAACGTCCGGGTGTACGCACTGGACGGCTCCAACCAGAAGATTATGGGCCATGGCGACGTACGGAATGAGTTCACCGAGTGGGCACTGATCAATCTCGTATCCGGGAGCGAACTGGCGTGATCGAACCTCCAGGGGTGCGCGAGCGCCTTCAGCACCAGTACGGCCTGAAAGTGCTGAGACTGTATATGGACAGCTCGGAAGGCCGCGACCACGTGATGTTCAGCTTCTCCTTACAGGACGGAGAGGAGGCGGCGCTGCTCACGGCTTCAGCCGAAGAGATCGGACTGCCGCACGGGCCGGACGCCGCTTCGTGTGAACGCCGAGAGCTCCAGGAGGCTGCATTTCGGATTCCCGAGTACATCAACAGCGCTCTTGCTCATCTTTGCAGGGAAAGCGAGTTGCCGGGAGCGACGTTATGGATCAGGCTTGCGACTCCCCTCGGGCTTCTTACCGCGGTGCCTTGGGAGAGGCTGTTGCAGCCGGCGTTGGGCGTTCCGGTACTGCGGCTGCCCTATCACGTGATAGCCCCGCGAACTCCCGAGCGGGAGCTCGATTTGGTGATCTGTTTCAGTGCGCCCATAGCTAAGCCGGAGTTACAGAGGAACCTCATCGATTCGTTTATCGAGCAGATCCCGCTGGATCTGGCAAAATCCGCAAATCTCCATCTCTTCGCCGACCTCGCGGTGTATCGGGAGTTGCTCGAAGTAAAGAGGCAGTACGGCGGCGAGTACCGGATCAATGTGTACAACCCCCAAGAGGCGTCGACACTCGGCAAGCACGCCGGAGAGAACCCATGGCTTGCGTGGATGCGGACAGCACTCGGAGGTCGCAGCGCCGATGTGGTCCATTTCCTTTGCCATTGTTATAGCGTGCGGGACGAAGGCGCGCTCGCGTTGGCCGAGTCGCCCGGCCGGAACGAGAACCTGGAAGGCGCCACTCTGGTTTCCGCGGAGAAAGTGGCGGAGTTTCTGAACGCCACCGGCGCGTGGTCGTTGGCCTTCACGTCGCCGCCCAGCAACGTTTCCGCCGTTGGCATGCGAATGCTGCAGGATTGCGTCGCGCGCCGGAGACCCGGCCCGGTTCTGATGCATGACATGGCTCACCCAGACAGCTGCCGTGCGCTTGGCGCCGCGTACCGGTTTCTGTACACGGCGGAGCAGCCCGCACCTGCGTCACCGGCGATCTCGCTCCACTGCCATCCATTCCGCGAAGCCGGTGTCGCGCCAGATGATCAAAGCGACCGCCTCCTTGACCAATTTACCCTCGCCGGCAAATTGGGGGACCGTCTCAAGAACTCCAGCCAGCCGGTGTGGCTGGCTGCATCGCAGCGAATCCTTGAGGCTACCGCGGGGGATCTTGCAGCCGCGGTTGAAGCAGATCCGGACAGCGGCCGGAAACGGGCCCGCGATTTCGTTCTCGACGCGCTCACCGAATACGCCAACCCCGAAGACGTGGAGGGCTGAAAGGAGTCGCGATAGGTCGTGTAGTTGTTGCTGTTCAGAAAATGATCAATGTACCTTCTCAGGTTTTTCTTGCGGAGCGCACCCGCAACTGGCGCGGACGCCCGCTCGAAAGCCACGAGGTCATCGTCAACCTGATCACCAGCACCACCACCACGAAGGGCTTGCGTGTGCGCGCTGCGCTCGACACCGATGCGTACCCGACCGGAGTCAAGGTCGAGGATGCCACGATGACTGCTCTGCACCTGATCCCGGATGAGTTCCATGGCGATTGGAACTACACGATTGCAGGAAATACATTGGGCCTGTGGGTTGTACGCCGCCCGTCAGAAGATTACGGACTAAACCCGGTGTTCCGGCCGGAGCCCGCTCCGCGGAACGCAGCTGCAGCGCCCCCCGCGGTGGAGCCCGGTCTGACGCAAAAGAAAATCCACGACCTCGCAGAGGAGATGGAACAGTTGATTGCGGACCGGGATCGTTTCAAGAATCTGCCACCGGTGGTCCGCAACAAGATTGACGCGCGCCTCGCCGACATCGAAGCGCAGTTAAACGCCTGACGGCTTGCTTCAATTGAATTCCCTCATCGATCAGGTGCTGAAAGGAGTCGCAAAAATAGGTGCGCGGGTGGCGCCGCTTCCTGGCGCGTTGTTAGGCGCGAGCGAACCCTTGCGGGCATTCATCGGACACGTGGAGCCGACGTTCGACTGGACACTTCAGCAGCCAATTACGAAACAGTTCACGACCGATCCGATTTCCACGGCATTGTACGACGAGTTGTTTCAGCCGTCGCCAGTCGGTCTGGCGATGAGTGCCGTGTACGGTACCTTGGGCGGGATCTACACGGATTATGACCGGTTTTCGCGCGTGCTGAGCCAGCCCAACATGCTTCACTGGCTGCTAATTGCCCGCGACGTCCAAAGTATGGTGATTCTCGGCGACCCGATGGCGACGCTGCCGATCTAAGGACATGTCAGTAAATACCATTTACAGTTCTTTGGGCGCGAGTGTGTAATTCCACTCACCATGAAAATTCATGTGGCGTCAGAGGTTGTGAATTTTTCGATATTCGCGGCGATAAGCCGCCGAGAGGGGATACCGGCGCCGGTGAGACAAGCGCGGGTGGAATGTCGCCTAGCCCTCGCAAAACCCGCCAATTCGCCCCAAACG
>JBOIEG010000722.1:0-3677 GCA_050740915.1 Gammaproteobacteria bacterium
TGTCGTTGTTTCACTCGGTCCCCCTTATGACTAGAGTCAATCGTGCTTGATTGCTCTATGGGATCGAGTGAAACCTCGTTAGTTCCCCTTATAATTCAATAAGTTTAAAGATCCTACGTATGAGTAAGGCTTAGCTCTGAATGTTCCAGTCTGTATTTTTCTAAGCTCATGGCTACCTTCTGTTCATCAGGTTAAAAAACCGCACCAGCGCGATTCATGGTAGCCAGGTTAGCGCGCAATCGTTGCCGAGGTTTTGCTCTGATGTAAAGTTTTGTTAATTAATCCCGCGAGACACGAGTTGGGCCGTCAAGCTCGGTTAGAGAGTGATGCGGCCGCGGAAGCCATCGCGGGGCAGGGAGAGATTCGGGTTGTGAAAAGCATTCCGAGGCTGGCCCCTTACTGCTTCTTGCCTTTTCTGATTTCCTTCTTTCCTTTACTGCTTTATTCGCAGATCCGACGGATGTCTCGATATCCGCTCAGCGCTCTGTGAGAAGTGGTTGCCGGCCATTTGGCTACGATTGTATTCATTGCGCTCGCGCCCGTGCTGACCGTCGAAGGGAGCCCGTCAAATCGCTCCTGGAAATGCGGCAGGATCGAGTGATGGCTCAGAAGTGGGACTCAAGTTGCGGCGCTGTGGCGCTTGCCACTGTACACTCCGGTTGCTCGTCTCATCCCTGAGACTCACCCCTTCTGGGCGTGTGCGCCATTCCGTTTGCGACGAAACAGTCCTCCGCTCCGGCGGAAAACGACCTCCCTTCGCTCACGACAATTTTCACAAGCTCTCAGACGAACGGCAACAAGCGCCTAACCATACGCACATACCTAGTGCGCACGATTTGATACGGTCTGGCCAGATAGCCCAAAGGCACGCTCCAGACGTGGATCAGGCAGGTGAACGGGTGACGAGTATAAGGAAAATGCCTCCTCGGAGAATTTGTGGGTCAAGACTTGCCGATTCGTTCCTGGATAGGGATGCTCGCAGGTGACGGACTTGGCCCTGGCGAGGGCGGCGCTGGTCAGCGCATAGTGGGCGAGCCGGTTGATCTTTCCTCCAGTTGTTGATTCTCGGGGCATAACGCCTGGCATCAGGGGCGCCGGCACGATGCCAGCAAAGCAGAAACATTCTGATCGGCGTCCCCTACATGGAAAGTTAGCTTTCTGCACGCGACAACTTGCGATTATCCAAGAATTCAAGTAGTGCCGTGAGATCTGGCTCCGGGAGTGGTAGCAGAAAAGCAGCTCTTTCGCCAATGCCATTGAGAGATGTTCCTACGACGATTCCACGCTTGCGGTCCGCGATCCACACCCTATCGTGCAACTCACCGGTTTGCGCTTCAGTCATTTTCACGGACTCCGTTGCGAGAAGCTTTCTCACGCTGCTCCGTAGGGTGGCTGTGACGTTGTCGGAGTCATAAACAAAGTGGACGCGCCTCAGAGATTTACCTCCAATCCGCGCAGACTTTTTAAGGTCGTTGGAAATTTGCTCTGCCGAAGACCTCGGTCCGGAGAAGACGTACGGGTCGACTATGATCAGGGATTCAGCGTCGATTAAGATCGAAAAAGGAACCGAGAACATTGCTTACAATCAATACAAAAGTGTAACCCATGTCCTCAGACTTTTTTGTTACCTATCTCTCCGGCTGTTCACAGGCGCATTTACGCGAAGGGCCATGCCCTGACGGCGTGCCATCCGTGCAAGTGCGAGCATCTTACGAAACTCAGTGGCATAGCTTTCAGGAACATTGACGCGTCTGCAAAACTCAACGGGGTCATCATTACTGAGAGCCTGCGCATTCTTCAGAACCTGGAAAATGAAACATGGCAATCTTTGCGTCTTCGAGAGCCGCGCTCTGAATCTGCCGTGAGATTTCTTCGTACATTGTGAATCTCTCTAGTTGAGTATGCCCTGAGACCTAAACGCTTGCGGTAACCGGCGCCGGCCACCAACCTTACCGCGCAGCGCCGCCGCGTTTTCCCCGGCGTCCGGTTGACCGCATTGTTCGGCGTCATTGTGACCGAATGCGAGGACTCTGCCCCCGGCTCGTGTGCCAGAACGCAAGCACTTCTAGGACATGGCCCGCCACGCGATAGTAAACGTAGTAACGTACGCGGGTGAGAACGACTCGACGTAATCCCTTTACGCGACGGCGTCGCATCGGCGTGCCGACCCCGGGCTGGGTCGATAACAGGGTCAGAATCTCGCGAACGTCTTCCGCGATCGCGTTGGGCGCCGATGGGCGATTGTGTTCCCACCATTCTGCAGCTTCCTCGATTTGCGCCAGGGCTTGCGGCGCAATGCGAATATCGAGTGTTTCAGTCAACCGAATCGGCGAAGCCGCTCTAGAAGCTGATCCCAAGAAAAAAACTCGCCACGTTCGATTGCGGCGATAGATTCAAGCAACTCGACTTCTTCTTCAGGCGTCAGGTCAAACGATTCGTCAGCATCTCGAAGCACGACAGTAACGGTCGAGCCTTCCGCTAAGGCTTCTCCTTCGACTACGACTTTCCCGTCAACGACTGTACCGGTAGCGACTCGCATGATCTAAATATTACGCCTCGAAACGCCTCGTGTCTTCTGACGCTGAACGAGGAAAGATCAGCCGCGCCGGGCACGAGGGCTTGGAAAAGCGAAGGCGTTCCACGGCGTCGGCTGCAGCGCATGGTTGGGCCAAGGCGCCTGAAGTATCCCACCGCTGAGCCCCGGAGACAAGCGGCGATGGGTTCCCGGTGAGGTGCTGAAGATTTGCGGCGACTCTCCCGACGGGACTTGGTGCCCTGGCCGGGTGGAGCGCCAACCCGCAGGGCCTTGGCATGGTGGTTCTCTAATAGCGTTTGATGGGAGCCCATGGGTTATCTGCCGTTTTCACCGTCGATGCGGCTACAAAGCCTTTGCTGTTTCTGCTTTCATGTTTTTTGAAGCCCAACGGCTTGTTGGGCGGCCACCTACGAGAGCAACTGGTTGGGTTCGATGGGCTTGATCGTCGAAGGGCTCGGCTAGTAGATGAGCAACCAGAGATTGAGCCGGTTTCGCAAAGCGAGCGGCAGGCGGGCCTTGGCGAGTGCGAGGTAGCTGCGGGTGGCAGGAAGAGCCAGCCCGAGTGTAGGAGTTGCGTCTTGGAGTTCGGGGATGTCGATGGGCGAGGTGTCGGTGTAGTAGGACACGACGCTGGTAACCGCACGGTCGAAGTTATTGCGCTGCGTCGACGGCTTGCCGGCTCCTGCACCCTTGCACTCGATTTGCCAATGGCGACTCGAGGAGATCGCCACGATGTCCGGCCCCGACGAAACGAAGGAGCGGGGCTTCGAAGGGACGCCAGCCGAGTCAAGGGCCTTCACGAGGCGGTCTTGATCGGTTTGCGAGTCGATGCCTTGACCGCTCGCGATCGAGAACTGCACCGGCAGTGCCTTCGTATGCCAGAGCCACAGCGATGCGGCGATGAGGACCTCTATCTCCGGCACGACAAGTTCGGCCATAGCTTCGCCTTTCTCGTGGACGCCCAACTCGAAGTAGCCCTCCTAAATGACGCCTTTGCTTTGCGTCAAATCTAAAATCTAGTGTAGTGTCCCTTAAATAACTTTACAGACTTTCCAGTGATTGCTATGGTCTCGCTCATGCCGAACACCCGCGTGGCGATCAAGTTGCAGCCGGCTGAACGCACGCCGCTGGAGACATGGGG
>JBOIEG010000723.1:0-1914 GCA_050740915.1 Gammaproteobacteria bacterium
TTACAATCGCCAGCGCCGGCATTCGAGACTCGGTTATCTTTCGCCAATGGCTTTCATTATAAAATACTGGGAGAAACGACAGGCAGCTTAATAGTCATGGCGTCCACTATTGACAACCGACCTCAGACCTTCTCGATCCCCCAGACGAGCGCGCAAAGCTCCTTGCCGAGTAGGCGCTCGACCTTGTTCACGCCCGGCTTCCAGCGGCTCGCTGCGAGCTTGCTGGTCTTCAGCCGTTCGTTGAAGATGCGCTTCACCCCTTCGGCGATCTGGTTCCAGTGCGCGCGGGGAAGGATCGCCCGATCCTCTTGCTCCGGAATGCCGTTCGAGCCGCCGAGCAGACCGAAGTGCTCGGTGCCGGTCACCGCGCCGGTTCGCCCGGCCGGGATGTTCACGACGAAATGGTGCGGATCGATGTCGTTGGGGCAGCCGAAGCCGAGGGTCTTGCGGTTTGCGGTCATTGCTCGATCTCCGTGTGCGTAGGCTTGATGTCGAATTCCCCGAGCAGCTCGTTCATGTCGTGCCCGCTTCCGAATTCGATGCCGCGCAGAGTCAGGCTGACATGGGCGGCCTCATCGCCGAGCGCGCCGCGCACGCACCCGATGAGGCTTTCCGTCACCGGCGCATCGAGCACAGAGCCGCTGCCGAAGCGCAAGGACGCCGCCTTGTCGCCCTGCCCGAGCTCGAGCACGGGGCTGACGAAGCGCGCCTTGCAATGCTTCGCGCGGGTCAGGAGCTTGAACACTTGGGCCGCCCCGGAGAACTCCAGCTTGCGCTTGAGCTTGACGGGCTTGGCCGGATCGACCGTGGGGCCGTCCTGACCTGCCTTGGGGATCTGGAAGCGCCGCGTCTCGGTGATGTCACCGTCTTCCGCGTGGACCTGGATCAAGGTTGCTTCCGGGCCGATCTCGAAGGGGCCGGTGTACGCCTCGCCGTCGCGGGAATTCGCGCCGTTCAGTGTGTAGCGCAGGGTCCCGCGCGGGACCACCTTCAGCTCGACGGTGCGCTTATGTCCTCGTTCCCGCGGCTGATGCGTGATGGTGAGCCGGCTGCGCCAGACGGCAACCTCGCTGGTTTCGTGTTCACCGCTCGGATCGACCGCCAGGAAGAACAAGCGCGTGGTGTCCGGCGTGAAGGTCAGCTCGTGGAGCACGGGACTTTGCGTGCTGACCTTGGGATCTTCCGAATAGTGGATGACGGGCTTAGGTCCCGCGTTCGTCGGGGAGACCTTGAGCTCTGTCCGGCCGGTCTCCTCATCATAGTGATTGGTGAAGACCACCGAGGTCTTGGCCTTCGTCGGACGCTTGTCGATGTAACCATCGTCGGTGTAGAGCCAACGGCCTAGGCTCTCGGCGATGCGTCGGAGTTGCTCCAGGCCCTTAGGGGGTAGCCAGAGCCAGCGCGGATTCGTCTTCGCACGCTCCGTGACATCGTTCTAGCGTACCCGGTGCTGGCCTTGGGGCCAGAGCTGCTCTTCGGCGCGTTGGATCAAGCTTTCGGCTTGGCCCGAGACGTCGAGCACGAGCTTGGAGGCCCCTGTATCGCTCAGGGATTGCTCGATTTGCGCCTCACCCTCCCAGGCGTTGTTACTGAAGGTGGCCGAGAACTTCGCGGGCTTGAGTTCGTCCTTAATCGGGAAGTACAGTCGGTTGAAGGTCGCGATCGCGGTACTGCGAAAATCCTGCTCGCCCTCTTCCCGCTTCTCCTCGAGCTCCGTCTTCTGCGGGTGGTTGGCGGGCAGTTGCTTGTCGACCTTCGCGATCGCCCAGACGCGGCGCACCGCGCTCTCTAGGAGCCTGTCGGACTTAAGGCGGAACTTTTGATGTGCAAACCGATCGGATCGGCAATGGATTCAATGAGCGAACGTGCATGAGCCACTTCCGTCAATGCGATCGTGACACACCCTACCTGCTG
>JBOIEG010000724.1:0-4254 GCA_050740915.1 Gammaproteobacteria bacterium
CCTTGTCCGGCTTCTTCAGTCGTCCGTAGCCAAATCGCTTGATCACCCCTTCGATGTGCCGGTAGCGCTCTTCGTCCTGTCCGCATCCCTGAAATTCCACCTCCGCTGTCGCCGCCAGAAATTCCTCAGCTGCTTCAGCGTGACCAGCCGTTTCTCGTTCATGTCGATCACCATGCCCTCGATGATCGATCCCTTCACCACCTTTCAGACTCATCCCTCGCTGGAAACACGCAGCCAAGTTCAGACTCATACCATTTTGGAAAAGACTCACCAAGACTGAAGAAACGTAGACGAGCTCGATACGGCACATGAACATAGTAATCTTCGCTGCATAAGATCTTCTCCCGGTTCGCCACGAACATCGCCTGGAAACGATTGGTAGCCGCCGATTTCGTGCCAGAGAACGACCACGCGCCAGATATCGCGATGATCGTTTATGCGCAGGACACTTCAGCAAGTCAGCGTGCGATATGTGCATGCCTTCATAGCCGTAACCCCTTAGGTACCAGATGCCGTTCGGCGAGCTCGAACAAGGCCTGAACGAGCAGCGCAAGCAAGGCGGCGGGGACTGCACCCTGTAGGATCAATCCCGTGTTGTCGAGGCGTATGCCTGTGAGGATCGGCTGTCCGTAACCACCCGCGCCGATGAGCGCACCCAAGGTGGCTGTGCCCACGTTGATCACGGTGGAAATCTTGACGCCGGCGAGTATGGCTCGGGAGGCCAGGGGTAGTTCCACCAGACGCAAGCGCGCGGCGTGGGTAAGCCCAAGCGCATCGGCCGATTCGATCAATGACCGCGAGATATCCTGAAGCCCGGTGCAGGTATTGCGCACGATGGGTAGGAGGCTATAAAGGAATAGGGTGACGATGGCCGGCGGACCACCAATACCCAGTAACGGGATCATGAACACGAGGAACGCTAACTGCGGTATCGTCTGGAGGATACCGGTGAGACCGAGGATTGCCTGTCCGAGACGGGGCCTGTGTGCGCAGAGAATACCCAAGGGAACGGCCACCAGGACTGCGGCTGTGAGTGAGATCCCGACAAGGGTGAGATGCTCGGCCGTATGGCGCCACAGCCGCGCGCCCATGCCCTCAAGCCTGGTCTGAGCGGTGATTCCAAATCTCTCCCACAAGAAATCGCGCGCCACGGCAGCCTCCGGCACCTTAGTGAACTTGGCCTCGGCGTTCATCGCGGTCATGACCTTCTCCGATATGTGACCTTCCAGGCGCCGGAGCACTAGGAGGACAGCCGGAACGCGTTTCGCGAAGTCGGCACGATAGAGAAACACGGCCCGATAGTCAGGAAAATAGCCTCGGTCGTCCCGAAGTACCCGCAGTTGGTAGTATTGGATCTCCGCATCGGTGGTGTAGAGGTCGATCACATCCACTCTGCCATTCACAAGACCACGGTAGGCGAGGTCATGGTCCAGGCCCACCACCTCTCGCTGAGGCAAACCGTAGGATTGCTGCAGCCCGGGCCACCCGTCCTTCCTGTCCATGAACTCATTGCTAAATCCGAACTCGAGCTCTGGATGGTCGCGCAAATCGGGGATCGAGGCGATCCGCAAGCCTTCTGCGCGGGCGGCTAGCATGCCAAGGGCATAGGTATTGGTGAACCCGAGTGGTTCGGTCATCAGGATACCCTGGTGGGCTAAGATCCGGCGCACTGTGGCTAGATCACGCTTGCCTTGCAGCTCACCGCCGAGGACCTCCTCCATCAGGGTCCCCGTGTATTCCGGGTAGATATCGATCTCGCCGGTGACTAGGGCTTGCCAAAGGAACTGCGTCCCTCCCAGTTGGCCCTGGTGTTGCACCTCGACGCTTATGCTGCGCAGGAGTTGGGTCGCAAGCTCGCCCAGGATCACGGACTCGGTAAACTGCTTGGAGCCAACGATCACGGGTGGCGTCTCAGCGCCCTCGAGGGTCGAGCAGTGACTGAGCGCCACACACAGGAGCAACACATGTTTGAGGATCACGGGATCGTGCTCGCTATGCTGTCGAGGAGACTGCGCTGGGCCCGAACAAAGCGCTCGACAAACGGAGTCTCCGGGGTATTAATCAAGGCCGCCATAGAGCCCCGTTGCTCCACGACCCCATCGCGAAGCAGTACGATATCATCCCCGAAATAGCCGGCCTCACCAAGATCATGGGTCACCAGCACCACGGTCTTGCCCAACGTGCGGAACACCGCCTTGAGGTCGGTCTGCAGGTCATAACGGATGAGCGGATCCAAGGCGCCGAGGGGTTCATCGAGCAATAACACCTCAGGGTCAAGCATCAGCGCCCGCATCAAGGCTATCCGTTGCTTTTGCCCGCCGGAGAGCTCGGCCGGATAACGCTCGAGCGCATCAACCGGGAAACGGGTAAGCTCGGCGAGCTGAGCCACGCGGGTCTCTATACGGGGTGAGGACCAGCGCAGCTGGCGCGCCATTAGCGCCACATTCCCACGTGCAGTCAAGTGCGGGAATAGCCCCCCGTCCTGGATGACATAACCCATCCGGCGGCGCAAGGCCAACGCCCTCGCCTTGTTGACCGGTATGCCCTTGAATAGGATGCTGCCCGCGTCGGGGAGTATGAGACCGTTCATTAGTCGGAGGAGGGTGGACTTGCCGCAGCCGCTCGGACCGATAATAACCGTGCTCTGACCAAAGGGAACGAGCAGATCGATCTCGCCCAGGACGGCGACGCCGTCGTAAACTTTCCTTACCTTCGATAGTTCGAACATGAGGGGGCGGTATACGCGCTTCCCTGGTCTCCTTCCTCGGCCCACAGTAATCTACTACACATGAGTGGGAGCAACTGTGTTGAGAGTCAAGTGGAAGATAGGGAACTGTGCTTGGAGTGGAACCGCGACATCAAGCTACGGGAGGGCGCTCGTTCCTCGCCACTTTTATGCTTAGTCTAGGAGCCTGTCGGACTTAGGATGAATCTACTGCGGCGGTGGGAAATCGGTCCATTTTTCCGATCATTTTCGTTAAATAGAACGCGCTATTCGTCTCAAATGATCGAAAAACTGCCCTCGATTTCCCACTCGCCTCGCTACGATTCCCTAAGTCCGACAGGCTCCTAGCCAGCGGGTTCGTCTACACGAGGCAGACGCAACCCAAGCCGGGCTCGCGACAAAATCCTCGTGCGAACAGTGACGCTCCTCATTGACCTTGCTTAACACCGGTGGCCCTGGTTCGGCTTCGCCGTTTGTCTCGCTTTCAATTATCGCCAACCGGGCGCCGGCTTCGACTTAAGTACGGTTGTGCGACCTGCTTACGCAGGAACAGTTGCTCACATACTCCCGCGTGGTCGGCGTGATCGCCGTTCATGCCACATTCTATGCCGATCACCCCCTTTCAAGAAACCGTTGCCATGTCCGGTATAGGCGAGATAAGCGGGTGACAGATCCGCCCGAATTAAAGATTTGAGGTAAACGGTCGCTAAGTTAAAGCGGCGTAACTGGTTTCAGTCTACGCTCTATTTATTAACTCGAGGGGGTTTAATCGACCGAGAATAAGCTATGGACGAAGCTCTATTGATAAGTGTTGCCGATACGATTCAACTGCTTACAATCCTATTGACTATCCTCGGGTTTTTACATCAGCTTATAACGCTTTACGTCACCAAAGATAGCACGGGACTTTCTAGAGATGCCTGGATCGTGTGGGCGTTAGGGAGCGCAATGGCGCTTTTTTATGCCCTCGTCCATTATTGGATTGAAGCATGCTGCTTGCCGCTCGTGGTCACAACGAGCTTCAACTGTGCCCTTAGTTTCGTGACACTGATTCTGATCGTTCTGTATCGTGAGCCTCCGCTTGCCGAAGGTCTCCCAGCCACGGCCTCATCCAGATCTCGGTCGCCCATCTGAAGCGGTTTCAGGGTTTGAGCGGGCCCGCGCATCGGTTGCAACGGCAGGGGTTTGCCCGGATGGGACGCAGCCCCGGCACGTTTCTTGGGATTGAGGTCGCGCTATTCGAGCGCGCGGTGGGGGCTTATTTCACGGGCGCGCGCGGCATAAGGAAACGGGAGAATGCACATCGAAATTAGTGATCCTATTGCACCCTCAGCACAAGGTGGGATAGGTTGATGAGGCGAGTCTGCCAAAGCAACCACACGAGCGAGCCCTAGTGTAGTGGCCCTTCATACGTAGGATCTTTAAACTTATTGAATTATAAGGGGAACTAACGAGGTTTCACTCGATCCCATAGAGCAATCAAGCACGATTGACTCTAGTCATAAGGGGGACCGAGTGAAACAACGACA
>JBOIEG010000725.1:0-7139 GCA_050740915.1 Gammaproteobacteria bacterium
AGCAGGTAGGGTGTGTCACGATCGCATTGACGGAAGTGGCTCATGCACGTTCGCTCATTGAATCCATTGCCGATCCGATCGGTTTGCACATCAAAAGTTCCGCCTTAAGTCCGACAGGCTCCTAGAATACCAACGTAGATGACGCAGCCCTTAACATCCGCGAGACACTTGTCGGCCGGACGTTCGTCGAAGGCGGCGTAATCCTCCATGGCGACGACGATTGACTGCGAACGTCGTAGACGTTCGAGCACCTTCGCCCGGAACGCCTCCAAGTCGATGAAGGTATGAAGAGACATAAACGCATTTGGGCATCGCCATAGCCGCTCAATATAGGGTCTAGGTCTATCCACGCACCAGGTAGAAATCGTAGCCTCGATGCCATGCAATGGAGTCCAGGGATTGTGCGTGGCATCCGCTTGCCCGCATTCCGCGACGCTGCGATTCGATAAATTGCAAGGAAGCAATTTATCGAAGTGCTCTGATGTAGGAAGGCCTTCGGAAAATATTTCCCGCTTAACGCTCGCCCAGCAGGCGCGGCCAAGCCAACCACAGATATCGGCACATAGACCAAAACGTAAGGACAGCGGCAAGGTAGAGCAAGACGAATCCGATAGGGTACACGGGGACAAACCCGATCGGCTCTCTGTATATCAGCAGGATCAGGGCGACCATCTGCGCGCTCGTCTTGATCTTGCCCAGGGAAGAAACCGCTACTTTGGATCGCGCGCCCAGTTCCGCCATCCATTCGCGCAGCGCCGAAACGGCGACTTCACGCCCAATGATGACCGCCGCGGGCAACGCCAGCCATACGCTAGGGTCGGCCTGCACCAGCAAAACGAGCGCCACCGCAACCATCAGCTTGTCGGCCACCGGATCCAAGAACGCTCCCAATTCGGATGTTTGGTCGAGCCGGCGCGCTAAAAAACCGTCCAGCAAATCCGACAGTGCCGCCACGCTAAACAGCAAAGCGGCTAGCAGGTGTGCGGACTGGATGGGCAGGTAAAACACCACCACGAATAAGGGGATCATGGCAATGCGAAACAACGTGAGCGCGTTTGGGATATTCATGGCGATCCGTGATGCAGGCGTTCATAGACCTTTACAGCCAGTTGCCGGCTGATGCCAGGCGCCCTGCTGAGGTCCTCTACGCCCGCACGCTCGACTCCTTGCAAGCCGCCAAAGTGTTGGATCAACGAGCGACGCCGTTTACTGCCGATGCCCTCGATTCGCTCCAATACCGACGTATTCCGCTTACTAGAACGCCGCTGTCTGTGCCCGCTAAGGGCGAAGCGGTGCGCTTCATCTCGGATTTGCTGGATGAGATGCAAGGCGGTGGAATCTCGCAACAACCTCGGACCCGCGCGCCCGTCGGAAAGCACCAAGGTCTCTAAACCCGCTTTGCGGGAAGGACCTTTGGCAACGCCCAGCACACACACGGACTCGATTTGCAGCGCATCGAGCACATCCCGCGCTTGCCTCACCTGTCCCTTGCCGCCATCGATCAACAAGAGATCTGGCCGCTTGTCCCCCTCTCGTTTTAGGCGTACGTAGCGTCTTTGTAAGACCTGATGCATGGCGGCGTAGTCGTCGCCAGGCTCTATGCCCGCGATGTTGAATCGCCGATAATCCGATTTCACCGGCCCCTCGAGGTCGAATACCACGCAGGCACCCACGGTCGCTTCGCCTCGGGTGTGGCTGATATCAAAACATTCCATACGCTCGATGGGATGCTCCAAGCTCAACGCCAGGCGCAAGGCATTCATGCGCCGGTGCTGGCCTACCCGCCCGGCAAGACGTTGGGATAAAGCAACCCTGGCATTTTCCTGTGCCATTTCGATCCAACGCAGGTGTTTGCCCCGGCTTGCATGCTGAATTTGCACGGCACGCCCGGCGCGCTCGGAAAGAACGCGGGCCAACAGCCCCAAGTCACCGGTTTTCTCACTGATCAGGATCTGCGGCGGGATAATGCGGTCCGAGCGCTTCGCGAGATAGTACTGCGGTAAAAATGCCGACAGGATCTCGGTCGCATTTGCCTCACGCGTATGCGCTGGGAAAAATGATTTGTTACCCAGATTATGACCGCTGCGCACGAAGAACACCTGAACGCACCCAAGACCATCCTGCTCAACAGAAGCGATGATATCGATATCACCCCCGGTGGAGCTGAAGTATTGTTTTTGGTTAATCCGTTGCAACGCGCTTATCTGATCCCTGCAACGCGCGGCCTGCTCGAAATTAAGCCGTAGGGCGGCCTGCTCCATGCGCTCGATCAGCACGTCGATGACTTCCTGGCTCCCGCCCTCAAGAAACATCACCGCATGCTGGACGTCTTCTCGATACGCGGTGCTCTCGACAAAACCCACGCACGGCGCGGCGCAACGTTCGATCTGGTATTGCAAGCAGGGACGGGTGCGGTTCTGAAAATAACTGTCTTCACAATCGCGGATCAGGAAAAGCTTCTGCAGCAGATTGAGGCTCGCCCGCACGGCTCCCGCATTGGGGTAGGGCCCAAAGTATCGGCCTTGACCCGTTCTCGCTCCACGGTGAAAGCTAAGGCGCGGAAACTCCTTCTCTGAGGATAGATAGACATAAGGGTAGCTTTTATCGTCGCGCAGCACCACGTTGTAGCGCGGTTTCAATTCCTTGATGAGATTGTTCTCGAGAATCAAAGCCTCGTTTTCCGTAGGGGTGACCGTGACCTCAATGGCCTTAAGCTGGGACACCACGGACCAGGTCTTAGGGCTTAGCTGGTGCCGTGATCGAAAATAGCTCGCCACCCGTTTGCGCAAGTTGCGCGCCTTTCCAACGTAAATCACGGCATTATCGGGTCCTATCATGCGATAGACTCCCGGTTTTCCGGTCAACGTCTTGGCGAACTCCTGTCCGTCGAAATTCGACTCGCCCAGCGCGACCCTATTCGCCAAGCAATGCACGAGCTGAGAGCTTGTGAATAAATCTACTGCGCTCGGCATCTCGCGTTCCGGCGGTGCTCGGAATCCTCATGTATTTCAATACACTCCGGTTCCTGCGCTCCGGCGGAACGCGACCTGCCTTCGCTCGCTGACGATTTTTTCACAAGCGCTGAGGAGAGAACGGCGCTAAACATAGGTTGACAAGCGGCCCGTGTTCAAATTGTATCGGCTGCAATGGTAGGAATCGACGAGCCAGCGGCCACTGGGCAGCCGGTGGCGCTTGCGATACGGGGGCATTTTCGGCAGCAAAGGATCAAACAGCGCAGCATCTGCCATATCCGCAGATGCTATCACAGTACCGGCGTGTCGGCGTCATCCAGAATCAAGCGAAACGCACCTTGGGAGGAGGCTTTCTGTTAGCAGCGGGTGCTGACTGATGACGCCCAGCTGGGCCGCACGTCGCAGCAATTGTACCTCGTTATTGACCCCTAATTTATTGAACAAGCGGCGTCGATGCCATCTGACCGTCGCTGGCGCGAGGCGGATCTTGCCGGCGATATTCCGCACGCGCCAGCCCGTGCATAGCAACCGCATCAATTGCAGTTCGCGCAGACTCAGCGAACGGCGGACGTCGGGCGAGGCGCAACCGAGAGTCCGCTCGACCAGCTCCTGCGGCAGATAACGCTCGCTTGCGGCAATCTTGCGCAACGCGGCGACGACCTCGATCAGTGGCGCTGTACTCTCCAGTGCGCCGCGTACGCCCAGGGTAAAAAGAAACTCGGCGTCTGTAAGATCTCCATCGGTGGTGTAAGCGATGAACCTTATTCGGGGATGCGACCTGATCAGTTGCCGCAGTCGTAATAATTCCGCCCCCAGGAAAAAGGAGGAACCGATAAGCACCAGGTCCGCCTGCGTGTGCAGCACAGTCGCCGCTGTCGGGAGATCCGCGGCGTCCGACACCACGATGTCGTTACAGTGCTGCAATAGCACGCGCAGCCCCGCCCGAATGATCTCCGCTTCATGTATGACAAAAACTTTCATTACCGGGGACTGACCATCCGCACAATCGATCGGGCTAGTTGTATTAGCGTCGGACCCGCTGCTTTCTTTAGCCGCTAGCAGCCAACACCGCGAACACGCCGCCGATTTGCGCTAGACTATCAGCGGAACCACATCGCTTTACGGCGAGAGCAAGCGCCCGTTCGCACGTAAAAAAGAACGCTAACGCATTAACCAACCCACTGATGAGCAAGCGCCACCTGTACGCTCTCGCTTTCTTTTTGACCGCTCTCGGATTATCGGCTTTCATATACAAGGCCAAAGTGCTCGGGCTTCCACTGCAACCAGACGCCCAGACCCCCGTCTGGACGGTGGAGGCGCGGCTCAGCTTTATGCCCGGCCCAGGCTCCATAAAGGTGAGCTTCGAGATCCTCAACGCGCCGCCCGGTTTCTCCCTACTCGAGGAAAATTTCGTCTCTCGGGATTACGGGCTCACCACCCAAGAGCGTGAAGGAAGCCGATCCGCGCAATGGGCGATTCGACATGCCAGCGGGATGCAGACGCTTTATTACCGAGCGCTCGTGTATCGGGATCCGACTCGGACATTCACCGAACCAGCGCCGTCTTATCCGCCCGTACCTGAGCTCGGTGAACCTTACGATACCGCCATGCAGACCGTGATCGCGGAGGTTCGCCGCCATTCCGCCGATATCGCGACGTTTACCGCACAGCTACTGAAGCGGCTCAACGCGTCAAATCCCGATGAAGATATCGCGCTGTTTTTGACTAAGGTGACAACCCCAGCGGGGCGGGCCGCGACAGCAACCACGCTGCTTGCCGGCGCCCGCATTCCGACGCAAGTCGTTCAGGGGATCGTTCTCGAAGACCAACAGAGGCGGGCAAAGATCACGCCCTGGTTAGCCGTGCACACCGGGGAAGAGTGGTTGTTCTTTGATCCGGCAAGCGGGCGCCAGGGCTTACCCACGAATTTCCTCATCTGGGGGCGGGGCGCCGAGTCGCTGGCGCGGATTAAGAAGGCCGAGACCTTTGATCTGGAGATCGCCGTCAAGCCGAGTCTCGCGGAAGCCATCGTGGTGGCAGAACGTCGCGCGGAGTTGGCACACTCGCGCTTGATAGAGTTTTCCCTCTTGAGCCTTCCGATCGGCACCCAGGCTGTGTATACCGTGCTCATGCTGATCCCGCTGGGTGCCTTTATCGTTCTGCTTTTGCGCAACGTCATCGGGGTTAAGACCTTCGGAACCTTCATGCCGGTGTTGGTAGCAATCGCATTCCGCGAGACACAGCTCGGGGCTGGAATTCTGCTCTTCAGCGTAATCGTGGCCTTGGGGCTCACGATCCGCTTTTACCTCGAAAAGTTGCGCTTGCTGCTGGTGCCCCGGCTATGCGCCGTGCTCACCGTGGTGGTATTGCTCATGGCCGCAGTCAGCATCCTTAGCCACCGCATCGGGATCGAGACCGGACTGTCGGTGGCCCTCTTCCCAATCGTCATTATGACCATGGTCATCGAACGCATGTCCATCGTATGGGAAGAGCGAGGACCCGCGGAAGCCATACGCGAAGGCATCGGTAGCTTGACGGTCGCCGCCCTGGCTTATCTGGTCATGAGCATCCCCTATCTCGGGCACTTGGTGTTCGTTTTTCCTGAATTACTGCTGGTGTTATTAGCCGCCAGCCTGTTGCTCGGCCGGTACACCGGTTACCGGCTCCTCGAGTTGTTTCGTTTCAAGGCCTTAGCGGGCGGCTAGCGCATCGTGTTTTCTCTTTGGCGCAAGCTGCGGGCGCAGGGCGTTCTGGGAATGAACAGCCGCAACAGCGACTTTATCATGCGTTACAACCAACGCAGCCTCTATCCGCTCGTTGACGACAAACTGCGCACGAAAAAGTTGGCTGTAGACGCCGGAATGGCAGTGCCTGCGCTCTATGGGGTCATTTCTTCGCCGCACGACATCAGGCGCTTACCGGAAATCCTACAGGAGCGCACGCGCTTTGTGATCAAACCGGCCAATGGAAGCGGTGGGGACGGGATCATCGTGATCAAAGGGGTGCAGAATGGCCGCTACCAAAAATACTCGGGCCAACTACTCGATCAAGAAGAGATCGACTATCACATGTCGAGCACGCTCAGCGGCCTCTATAGCTTAGGCGGACAGATGGATCAGGTGATCATCGAATATTGCGTGCGTCCGGATCCGCTTTTTCGTGCGGTGAGCTATCAGGGCGTTCCCGATATTCGCATCATCGTTTTTCTCGGCCACCCCGTGATGGCCATGGCCCGGCTACCGACGCGGGCTTCCTCCGGCAAGGCCAATCTGCACCAGGGCGCCATTGGCGCGGGGATCGATCTCGCCACCGGCATGACCCTCGAAGGCGTTTGGAAAAACCAGGAGATCAAAGAGCATCCGGACACCGGCAAACCCGTGACCGGAATCACCATCCCCTATTGGACCGAGATCTTGCTGCTCGCGGCCCGCTGTTACGAGCTTTCCCAGTTGGGTTATGTGGGTGTGGATGTGGTTATCGATCGCAAGTTAGGGCCGCTCATTCTCGAGCTGAACGCCCGCCCCGGCCTTAACATACAGATCGCCAATCACAGGGGCCTCGTCAATCGGCTGCGATTGGTCGAGCAAACGGGTGATCCCAAAGCCAGCGTGGATCATCGAGTGTTGTTCTCGCGCAAACACTTCAAGGTCTCGGATGCGCCACTGCCCGCGCCCAGATTAGCCGAAATCCTGGGGTAAAATTCTCCGGATATGCGGCCAGCCATCGCTCAAGCTCAGCCGGCATGAACCAGTCAGCCGCCTCTATCTCCAGGGAGTTGAGGATCAGAGGGCCATTCGCCAGGCATCGGTACACCCACACGAATTCGTTTCCGGTTTCCGGGCAGGCTTGGAGCTTGAATAGAGGCTCGGGGGGCGTAGCCAAATGCAACCCGGTCTCCTCATCGATCTCGCGCATTGCGCAGCTTGCATAACTCTCGCCGGCGTTGACATGGCCTTAGGCCGAAGAATCCCACAAACCCGGGTCGCAGTCCTTGGTGGCCGAACGCTTCTGCAGCAGCAGTCGGCCAGCGACATCGAAGACTAGTGTAGTGTCCCTTAAATAACTTTACAGACTTTCCAGTAACTGCTATGGTCTCGCTCATGCCGAATACCAGCGTGGCGATCAAGTTGCAGCCGGCTGAACGCACGCAGCTGGAGACATGGGGAT
>JBOIEG010000726.1:0-1523 GCA_050740915.1 Gammaproteobacteria bacterium
AGCAGGTAGGGTGTGTCACGATCGCATTGACGGAAGTGGCTCATGCACGTTCGCTCATTGAATCCATTGCCGATCCGATCGGTTTGCACATCAAAAGTTCCGCCTTAAGTCCGACAGGCTCCTAGAAGGGCTCGCGCGCTGGCGCCGCCAGATAGGCTTGATCGCGGCACCTATCCTGTGCGCAAGCCTTTGGGTGATGCCCATCGAAGGATTGAGCTGGGAAGCCCACCAACTGTTCGGGATCATGGCCCTCATGGTGTGCTTATGGATCACCGAGGCCATTCCCCCACCGGTGACAGCGCTACTCGGCCCTTCGCTCTGCGTGCTAACCGGGATAGCCGATATTAAGACGGTGTTCGCAAGCTTTGGCGATCCCATCATCTTTCTCCTCCTCGGCAGCTTTCTGTTAGCGCGGGCGATGTTGCACCATGGCCTTAACCGGCGCATCGCCTTGCGCATCCTCGGCATTCACTGGATCCGCGGCAGCCCCACCCGCCTGATGCTGGCCTTCGGCGGCACCACCGGTTTTATTTCCATGTGGGTATCCAACAGCGCGACTACCGCCATGATGTTTCCGGTGGCGGTGGCGATCCTCTCCGAGATGGCGAGGAGTCAATCACAGCGCGACGGCGTGGAGATGAGCTACACGGAGCTTCCCTTTAGCACGGGGCTCATGCTGCTCACGGCATTCGCGGCCACTGTGGGTGGCCTCGCGACACCGGTCGGTACACCCCCCAACCTCATCGGTATCGGTATGATCGAAGAGCACCTTAAGGTCGAGCTGCCTTTCTTCCAATGGATGGCTTTTGGCACCCCCTTGTCCTTGCTGATGCTCGGCTTTCTCGTGCTTTATTTGAGCCACACTTACCGCACCGAGCGGCAAGTGCTGGTGCAGGCGGCGCGACAGGTGCTCGCGGACCGAGCGAACGCCGGTCCTTTGCAGCCCGGAGAACGTAATGTCCTGGTCGCGTTTGGCACCACGGTATTCTTGTGGCTGCTGCCAGCGGGAGTGGCGCTCATCGGGGGCGCCGATTCCGAGAGCTACCAGTGGCTCCGGGATCATCTCCCCGAGGCAGTGGTAGCGCTAATCGGGGCGATGCTCCTTTTCCTGCTGCCCATAAACTGGCGCGAAGGGCGGTTCACTTTAGCGTGGAGTCAGGCTATCCACATCGATTGGGGCACCATCCTGCTCTTCGGCGGTGGTCTTGCCATGGGCGAGCTGATGTTCTCCACCGGGCTCGCGGACTGGTTGGGGCGCGAGGTCTCGGCCGCGCTCGGCGCCCACAGCACCCTGGGCGTTACCGTCCTCTTTACCTTCCTAGCGGCCCTGATCTCCACGGTCGCCTCCAACACCGCGTCGGCCTCCATGGTGGTCCCGGTGGCGATCGCGGTAGCCAAAGCGGCCGGCGTGGATCCGCTACAGCCAGCCCTCGGTGCCTGCCTTGGGGCATCGATGGGGAACATGCTGCCGGTCTCCACCGCACCGAATGCGATAGTCTACGGATCCGGTTGCGTGCCGCTGC
>JBOIEG010000727.1:0-2283 GCA_050740915.1 Gammaproteobacteria bacterium
TGCGCTCGGGATCTCGTGTTCCGGCGGTGCTCGGAATCCTCATGTATTTCAATATACACTCCGGTTCCTGTGCTCCGGCGGAACACGACCTCCCTTCGCTCGCGACGATTTTTTCACAAACTCTCAGTGGGCCGCCGGGGCGTGAGGACACCCTTGCGGGTGGGGATAACCGGGGGTATAGGTAGCGGTAAGACCACGGTTTGCGAGCTTTTCGCCGAATTGGGAGCCCCGGTGATCGATGCCGATCGGATCGCCCGCGAACTAGTTGCCCCTGGGCAACCCGCCCTCGCCGCCATCATCGCCCAATTCGGGGAAGACGTCATCGGTGCGGACGGCGAGCTCAAACGCGAGCGCTTGCGCTCGGCCATCTTTGCCGATCGCGAAAAGCGCAAATGCTTGGAAGAGATCCTCCATCCGCGGGTTTACGCCGAAATGGAGCGGCGGGCGGCGGACATTGAAGCCCCGTATTGTATCCTGTGTATCCCGCTGTTATTGGAGAGCGGTGGGGCGAGTAGGGTGGACCAGGTACTGGTGGTGGATGCCCCCGAGGCATTGCAAAAGCAGAGGGTGGCAACACGCGATGGGGTGAGTCTCAATGAGGTCGAAGCGATGCTGAACGCGCAATCGGACCGCAGGGAGCGCCTGCAAGCGGCCGACGCAGTCATCGATAATCAAGGAGATATCCAAAGTCTCCGGCGACAGGTCTTGACCTTACACCAACATTTTCTTAGTTTGGCGGGTGCGGCCACGAACGCCGATGATCGCAGGTGAATTTTTAGGAAAGCTCTGAAAAACCCATCCTTTGGAATTGTTCAGAGTCGAAAAACAAGCTCTGAATTAATCAGAGGTTCCTTACTTTCCTTTGTACTTTATCGAGTGAGTACGATCGCTTACGAACAACCGCTAAACGAGCGCACGCGGGCTTTTCTCAGGCTGGAGCACCTATTCGGCTGCGTGGATCACAGCTTAAACCAGTCTTCGCCCTGGGATAGCCGTTGCTGCGTAACCGGTCTAATCGATATTTTGGATCTGCTACCACGAATCGACATCAAGGCCGAGTTGTTTAAGGAACTCGAGCGCCACCAAGGCAAGCTCACAGGTCTGGAAACCCGCGTGGGGGTGGATTTGGAGCGGCTTAGCGAAACGCTGCAACAGATACACGGGGTTCTCGGCGCCTTGCGCGCCAATGGATATGACCCGGGGCAGACCTTACGTGGCCACGAACTGGTGTTTGCGGTAAAGCAACGCTCGAATATGCCTGGCGGCACGTGTAGCTTTGACCTGCCCGCGTTTCACTACTGGCTCAACCAGCCCTCAACCGTGCGCGGCGAACAACTAAGGCACTGGTTGCAGGACCTGAGCGTAGTGAGGCAGGGTCTGGATCTCGTGCTCAGATTGATTCGGGGCAGCTCGGAGCCGGCCTCCCAACTCGCGCGCCAGGGCTTTTTTCAACAGGATTTGGATCCCAATGCCAGCCATCAGATGATCCGTGTGTTTTTGCCCGCCGATGCGCGCTGTTTTCCAGAGGTCAGCGGCAGTCGCCACCGCTTCAGCATACGGTTTATGCAACCCTCAACCGGGGGACGCGCCAGCAAGAGCGAGTCGGATGTCAAATTCGAGCTGCAATGCTGTGTGATTTAAAACGGGGGGCTTGCCGCCATCGTGCCTATAGATTCTGCCGAAAAGCCAAAAATTAGAGGGCTTGCGACGTCAAGCTGCCCGACCTGCGGCAAGCCTGTGACCAGTCGGCAAGAGGAGGCGCCTTTTTGCAGCAGGCGCTGCCGGCTGATCGATCTTGGCGAGTGGTTTTCCGGCCGCTACCGCATCCCCAGCGAAGACTCGGCAACCCTCGATGATGCCGATGATGTGCCGCCCTAAACCGTCTGGAGACTTAAGGAAGCTCTGAACAAGTTACCCGTTCGTACTGAGGTATCGAAGTATGAACGGGTAATGCCTTGACCCGTCCTGGGGATTTTTCAGCGTCGAAAAGGAAAAACGTGGTTTTGCTTTTCTCAAGGTTCCAAACACTTTCGTGATTCCTATTATTTAGATTTAAAAAGGCGCGCGGGTCATGGGTTACGACGACGACGTACCCGCGTTCGTGTGCAAGACCGCACAGTAGCTCAAGCACCGTTTGACCACTGTGCGAATCTAGGAGCCTGTCGGACTTAGGTTGAACACCAAAGCCATAACGTGCGTGTTGAACGCCAAAATCGAGGTTCGGGTGGTCATCAAGGCGATCGACTCCGTGAGTTGATGATGGACAGACTCTTCTCGGCCCGC
>JBOIEG010000728.1:0-3157 GCA_050740915.1 Gammaproteobacteria bacterium
TGCGCTCGGGATCTCGTGTTCCGGCGGTGCTCGGAATCCTCATGTATTTCAATATACACTCCGGTTCCTCCGCTCCGGCGGAACACGACCTCCCTTCGCTCGCGACGATTTTTTCACAAACTCTCAGCCAAGGTGGCGGCGCCTGCCTCGAAAAGACCCCGCAGGGTTCTGAGGCTGCGTTCACGGTCGGGCAGCACTTCCTCGGTCAGGCGTATCTGCTCTTGCAAGACTTCGGCAAGGCTACCGTTCTGCCCAGTAGCCGACGAACGGCGCAGGGAAGCCAGCTCTGCGCTCAGTCGCATTCGCTTTTCCTCAAGCCCCGGATCGCTAAGCTCCACCAACGCGGAGCCCTGGGCCACCTCATCCCCCACTTGGACTTCCACCCTCTTTACGTAACCGGCGATCGCCGAACGCAGCTCATACTGCTTCAGCATCAGATTTGCCGGAGCCGAGATCACCGCCAATGAGTAGGCGCCGCTGAGTCCGAAATAGACCAGTGGCGCCGAGACCACGGCCAATATCAGGTACCAACGCCAGCGCAGTGGCTTGCGTTTGGCGGGCGCGTAAGGCACCTTAAGGCCGCTGATCTCTTCAGCCGTCCTTCGAAGGTCTGCATGAAACTTTGGCTTCACCGCCGCATCCTTTGATAAGGCAACCAGGCTTGAATCAAGACGCCCCCAAAGTTTGGTTGCTTGAAGCGCTCCCGCAGCAGACCCATACGGCGCTGAAAGTCCTTGAGACTCAGGTGGGCATAGCTTTCTTCCTTGGAAAGAATGGTCTCCACACTTTGGGCGATGCTAAAGCGGAGGCGCTGGTGGCGCTCCATGATCGGAGCCGCGATCTCGTAGACGCGCTGCGGATTGGTGACATATACCATCAAGCTCACCTCATCCAAGCCGAGCGCTGCGAGCCGAGCGCCGAAGCTCGAATGGCCTAAACGCCGGACCAGATAACGCGGGTGCACGCTGAGCGCGACTGGCCAGGGACTCGCATCGAGGGCCACCGATAAGGTCTTGAGTAGCTCTTGCAGCAGGTAACCCGTTCCAAGCTTTTCTTCCTCGAGTTGGTTCGGCTCCAGGTCGAGATGCAGCCCTGAGAAGGGCAGCGCGCGCAAGCGCTTTACCAAGGTCACGAGCTTCTCCCGGTGCCCCGGCAAGATCCAGGTCGGTTCCCCCAGAAGGAGATGCACGTCGATCGCTCGCTCGCCGGCCGCACCCACGAATTCCACCAGCGACCTGCGGCGTGCCCCCCTGAGCGCTTGGATCTGTGGCCCGGAGAAAGAGGCGAAGACCCGGGAAACCCGGCGCTCCACAAAGGCGTTCAACACAGGCATCCAGGCCCGAGCGCCCGCGAGCAAAGCCCCGGACTCCCAGACGTACACGCCAAACCTTGCTGCGTTCCGTCGTTCTATGATGGGATCGGGGGCAAGCCCCGCTTGCTCTGCCGGCGGGCCGTGTTCCTGTCTCTGAATTTTCATCGCATTCGGGCTAACGCGGTCCGGTGGTCTTTCTGTAAAGCGGCTAGGACCTGGCCCGCCTGGCCCAGCCCTTGTTTCTAAGCCGCACGGCTGCACTGAAAAGAATAGCAGCTGGGCCTGCTGGTCCAACAGCTCGGCTTCGGCATCCACCGTATCCATGGCCACCTGATAATAGCCATAGCGGGCGCGTTGAAGCTGCTCTTGGACATCGCCGGGCAGGCTCTGAGCCCTCAGCGAACGCTCTCGGACAGCCTCATCGGCCGCCGCCAGCCGCAGTTGCGCAAAACGCAGATCCTCTTGGCTCGCCGCATAGGAATCCACCAGCCGCAGGGCTTCCGCCTCCAACTCTCGCATCCGCAGCTCGAGCTCCAAGCGAGCCTTGCTCAGGATCGCGGCCGCCTGATCTCGAGCCGAGCGGCTCGCGCCCAAGAAATCCAAGGGCATGCGAAGGTCAAGGCTCAAAACGGTAGCGTGGCCGGTATCTCCGCCCGAGAAGTCGTGCAGAAAAGACTCCCCGAGATTGACCCCGGACTCGATGCCAGTCATGTGGTTGAAGTTTAGAGGATGCCCCTTCGATTCGAGGATGTGACGAAGCGCGGCCAGCTCGGGATTGCTCTCCCGGAGCTTTAAACGGAGCGCCCCCTCCTCAAGACAGGGCTGTGGCATCAGGGGATAATCCGCTACAAACTCAGCCAGCTCTTGGTTTGTGAGCAGCTCAAGGGTAGCTCGCGCATGCCGGCGAGCCGCCTCCGATTTGGCCTCCTCCCTTCGGGCTGCAGCAAACGCGGTCATGAACTCCAAGCGATCCGCTTCAAGAACCAACCCTTTTTGTTGTCTCTCGAAAAGCAGGTCTCCGACTTCGCGTTCATGCCCAGAAAAAGCCCGACTGAGTGCGATCCTTCGCTGATGCCGCCAGTAAGCTATGAAACGCTGGCGCAGGATTCTTGATACCTCCATGCGGGCCAGCCCCCTTCTGGCGTCTGCCACTTTAAGCTCGGTTTGCGCTCCAAGCAGCGCCAGCTCCTCCCGCAAGCGGCTGCCCAATAAGGGATAACGCAAGCCGAGGCTACCGTTCAGGGCCTGAAAGCGGCGGGTTTGACCCACATCCTTCACTTCAACGCTATCGGCTATCCCCCCTGAACCAAAAACCTCAACACCCACCTCGGCTCGCCGTTGCTGCACCAGGCCTTGGGCCCGCGCCAACTCTGCCTCCGCGATCTGAACGGCTAAGGCGTCGGTCACGCTCGCCTCGAGCTCATGGAGCGTGAGGGCCTCGATCTGAGGGCAAAGAACGAATGCTAGCAATAGCCAGCCTAGTTTTTCATCTAGAACTTCGTCTTGCGCAGCACCCACCATGGCGCCATCGACGAATCGAGATGGGACTTAAGGAACCTCTCGCTGAAGGTAGCCACGCCACACCAGACGCAGGTGGCAAAGGCTATGCCTGGAAACAGCACGATGCACCAGGCGAGTTGCAGGTCTTGGCGCGGACGCTCGGAGAGCAAGAGTAAGTACTGCACGAAAAACAGCAAGGTAACCAAGAGGTAAAATAAATGGCTCCTCAGCAAAATTTGTGGGTAGTTTTCTACTTGATAGACCCTATGGAGTTAAGGGCGTCTGAGGAAAACAACGATTCTGACGCAAGTCCTACAGGCTCTGGCTGTGGATATATGGACAACT
>JBOIEG010000729.1:0-8475 GCA_050740915.1 Gammaproteobacteria bacterium
CTCGGGATCTCGCGTTCCGGCGGTGCTCGGAATCCTCATGTATTTCAATATACACTGCGGTTCCTGCGCTCCGGCGGAACGCGACCTTCCTTCGCTCGCGACGGTTTTTTCACAAACTCTCAGTTCAGGCCGGGGCGGAAGCAACCTTGGTGGACACAGCGAAGCAGTTTTTTAAGCCGCTCCCGCAGGATATGGCAACCGCGGAGTTCCCCACCCTGGCTCCGCGTGTCGAGCTGGGCAAGAAGCTATTCTTCGATCCGAGGCTTTCCGCCGACGGCACGGTGGCTTGTGCGACCTGCCATCGTCCCGCCTTGTACGGGACCGATGCCTTGCCAAAATCGATCGGCGTCGAACATCGCTTGAATGCTCGCAATGCCCCTACCGTCCTCAATTCCGCACTCCAATTCAGGGCCCACTGGATCGGCGATCGGGCGAACGTCGAAGAGCAGGCGATGAAGTCGCTGTTGGGGCAGGCGAGCTTCGGGAACCCTGATAATGCGACCGTCATCCGCAAGATCAAGGCGCTGCCCCGCTACGAGAGAGCGTTCGCACAGGCCTTTCCGAATGATAGGGAGCCGGTGCAATCCGAGAACTGGGGCAAGGCCATCGGCGCCTACGAGCGCACGCTGGTGACCCCATCGCCCTTCGATGCCTACCTCCGTGGAGATGCCAAGGCCCTTACACCTCAGGCCCAGGCTAGCCTAAAGCTGTTCATCGATTTAGATTGTGTCTCCTGCCACAACGGCGTGGCCGTCGGCGGCGCTGCGTTTCGGAAGTTCGGGGTTGTGGGCGATTACTGGAAGGAGACCAGGAGTCAGGCGATCGATGAGGGGCGACGCAAGGAAACCCAGGACCCGGCGGACAAGTATGTTTTCAAGGTCCCGGGCCTGCGCAACGTGAGCATGACCCCGCCCTATTTCCATGACGGCTCCGTCGCCACCTTGCCAGAAGCGGTGAGGATCATGGCTCGGCTGCAACTCGGCAAGCGCTTGAGCGAGAAAGAAATATGCAACATCGTCGCCTTCCTGCAGAGTCTCACTGGCGAACTGCCTGCCGATTTCCAACGTGCCCCCGCTTTGCCACCAGCCGCTTTCCCGGTAGTAGTTGGGGGAAGCGCAAATGCACGGTAACACCGTGGTCACAGATCATGAATCGGCTCCGCCTAATCGGGGTCACGCCACCATCAGGATTTTTTATTTCCAAGATTGCCCGGCCTGCGGAAATACAACGCCCGGCAGTCCCGTCTTAATAGGCAACACTGGACGTTTCCCATGCTAGCGTCCAGTGCAGCACGGGGGTTTTCGTAGGTGTCGATTAGCGTGAGGAGAACTCTGATGAAAAGCAACGTAACCGCGAGATTCCAATGGACATCGGCCCTCTCTCATCCTTGTTCATAGGTTCGCGCTTCGGGCGTCCGAAGGCAGGTGCTGCCCATGACTTTCCCGTCAGGCCGGCACTTTTGCACGCTTGGTTGAAAGCGGCGTTTGGGATCGTTCTGATCGCACTTACCTGCAGCGGATGTGGAGCACCCGCTCCATTGCGGGGAGGCCCATACCTGGGCTTGACCCCACGAGAGGTGGTGGCGCTCGGATCCGCACACGACCGGGTGCGTTGGGGCGGAAAGATCCTCGAACGCACGGTGGGTGAGAATACGACCTGCTTTCAGATTTTGGCGTACCCGCTGGATCGCCACGCACGGCCCTGGAAAACCGGTGGCGATCAAGGCTCATTTATGGCTTGTGCGCCCGGTTTCTATGATGAAAGAGTCTACGAACCCGGACGCATGCTTACCGTCGTAGGCCGTTTACACTACCAGCCGAGAGACGCGGAAAAACATTTTCTTTTGGTCGGCGCGGAGAAGATATACCTGTGGCATGGCTGGGAAGGCAAATGGGACTTGCGTTCCGGGTGTGACTGACGGCCTCAGTTAACATGGACAGCGTGCTGCGCGTGGTCTATCTCGTGTTCAACGAAGGCTACTCGGCCTCATCGGGCGGGTCGCTGACGCGGCCCGATCTCTCGGCGAGGCGATCCGGCTGGGGAGGCCGCTGGTCGAATTGCTGCCCGCGGACCTTGTTCGGGGAAGATATCGGCGAGCACAGCCGTAGCATCGACCTGCTATTGCAAGAGGCATTCAGTGCGCTCGCCAACCCCTTGACCGGGCTATTCCCCTATAACCTCCTGGGCCTGCCCTTCCATCGTCTCCTCACCTTGATTGGTGAATTGGATAGTGAGATGCGCCGCATCATCGAGCAGAAACGCAAGAGCAAACACGACGCCGACGACATGCTATCCATCCTGCTCCAAGCGCGCGATGGCGAGCGCGGGCTGGTTCTGAGCGAAGATGAATTAATCGGGCACACCAACGTTTTCTTCGTCGCAGGACACGAGACCACCGCGAACGCAGTCACCTGGACATTGTTCCTGCTCGCCCAACACCCCAACATCGCAGCCGATTTATTGGACGAACTCGAATCGGTGCTACATGGAACGGCGCCGACCCTAGAGCAACTTGAACAGCTCACATTCCTCGATCAGGTCGTCAAGGAAAGCCTCCGCATGTTCCCCCCAGCGATCTTCAACGGGCGGGTGACGTCTCAAGCTACGGAATTGTGCAGCTATGAACTAACGGCCAGCACGGAAGTCTTCGTGAGCATCTACCACACCCATCGCATGCCGGACCTCTATCCTGAGCCCGCGCGCTTTCGTCCGCTGCGCTGGGACAACATTCATCCGTCGATTTTTGAGTACAATCCCTTCAGCGCCGGCCCGCGGATGTGCATTGGCTGGCAGTTCGCCCTGCAAGAGATACAGATCGTGCTCGCGATGCTCATGCAATGCTTCCGACTTCAATGCGCGCCAAACATCGTTATCAACCGCGCTGGGAGCATTGTGCTGACTCCATACGGAGGGTTATCAATGACGATCCATGCCCAAGACCGGCAGTTCCAGCATGGCGTCGGCGGCGTGCGTGGAAGCGTCCGTGAGCTGGTCGATTTACCAGCGTGAATAAGAAGGAAAATGACCTCCCCATGGCCCGAATATCGCTTTCCCCCCACCCCCCGCCTGCCAGCCCCACCACCGCCGAAGGAGAGCGGCCCCTCGGCAACGTGGCTTTTGATGGGGTCATCGTTACGCTGTGCGCCTGGTTCTTGGGCGGGCTTTACCTTGACGGCTGGGCCCACCAGCATATCGCTGAAGCTGAGTTAGAAACATTCTTCACGCCCTGGCACGCGATGCTCTACTCGGGTTTGTTCGCTTCAGCTGGGGCGCTGGGGTTGACCGTGTTCTGGAACTGGCGGGACGGCTATCCAGTGATGCGTGCCTCACCCGTGGGCTATGAGTGGTCTTTCTTAGGCGTATTGATCTTTCTCGTGGGCGGCCTCGGGGACATGATCTGGCATCTGCTTTTTGGCTTCGAGGCCGATCTGGAGGCCTTGCTCAGCCCCACGCATTTGCTGCTAGCGCTGGGCGCGACGCTGATCTTGACCGGCCCGTTGCGCGCCGCCTGGCACCGCACGGAGGCCCACGGCTGGGCCGCCCTGTGGCCGATGCTCGTGTCCCTGACCCTGCTGTTATCGGTGCTCACGTTCTTCACCCAGTACGCACATCCCTTTGCCTCCACCATGGCGGCGGAGCCCCACCGCCCCAGCGCCGCCCTCTTCGGTTCGATGACCGGCCGCGGTCTGGCGCGGGTCACGTTCTACGCGCAGGCGCTGGGCCTTATCAGCCTCCTGCTGCAAACGGCACTGCTGATGGGTGTGGTCCTGCTGGCCGTGCGGCGCTGGCCTCTGCCGTGGGGCAGCCTGACCCTGCTTCTGGGGCTCAACATCACCCTGCTCACCCTGATGCGCGACAAGGGGTACCATAGCAATCCCCTGGATACCGGTGCGTTTCCGCTGATTGCAGTGGCGGTCTTGGGAGGAATGGCCGCCGATCTGCTGCGCTGGCGGCTCCGGCCTTCGGCCACGCGGCCAGCGGCGTTTCGCCTGTTTGCCTTTGCCGTGCCGACGATCTTGCATGCCTTGTACTTCCTGGCGCTCCGCCTGACCGGTGGTGGCGTATGATGGACCATCCACCTGTGGGCCGGCGCCATTGGGATGGCTGGGGTGGTCGGCCTACTGTTGAGTTTTTTGGTTGTGCCACCACCCGTGAAAGATTAGGGAACAGTGAGGGAGGGGTGTACGCACGTGCCAGGCTTGAACCACCTCTTCTGATGGTGAAGATCCGTTGTGAAGCCGACAGTTGCTGGATGCGATCAAGGATTCCGTTCTTTGCATCGAGTCTGCAACGGCAAGTTATCCGTTACCGAGCAGTTGGCCGGGTTTTATATCATCGAGGCCAGGGATCTGAATGAAGCCATCCAGGTGGCCTCGAAGATCCCGCCGGCGCACTTGGGCAGCGTCGAGGTGCGCCCGATCCGGGAACTGGCCGCAACCGCGGCTAGCCGGCGCAAAAGCTGAGAGGGTCGAGCCGAGCATGTCGATTTGAGGCCCCGCCAAACGATTATTCAGTACCCGGAACCCTGACCGCCGACCTGGAGCATGCAATGAAGTACTTGTGCCTGGCTTACGAGGAAGAAAAGAAGCTCAACGCCCTGTCCCGGGGTGAGTGGGATGCTCTCAGGGGCGAGACTCTCGCCTCCGTCGAGGCCCTGCGGAAGAGTGGTCACTTGATTATCACGGAGGCCCTGCAAAGCGCTCGGACCGCCGCGACCGTGCGGGTCCGAAACGACAAGTTGTCGGCAACCGACGGCCCCTTCGCCGAGACGAAGGAACAGCTGGGTGGGTTCTTCCTGATCGACGCCATGAACCTGAACGAAGCCATCCAGGTGGCCTCCCGGTGGCCGTCGGCGCGACTGGGGAGCATCGAGGTGCGGCCGATCGAGGAAGAGCTCGGGCAGGACAGGCGCTACTGACAAGTACAATCAGGGGTAAAGTTCGATAAAGGAGATATGACGATGCGATTCATGATGCTGATGATCCCCAAGGGTTACGAGAAGGCAGAGCCGGGCACCATGCCGGATGCCGAGGCTGTGGCCGCGATGATGAAGTACAACGAAGCCCTGCAGAAGGCCAGCGCGCTGCTCACGCTCGATGGTCTGCACCCGCCCTCGATGGGCGCGCGCGTCTCGTTCGCCGGCGGCAAGCCCCAAGTCACCGACGGCCCTTTTATCGAGACGAAAGAGGTGCTCGGAGGCTACTGGATGATCCAGGTGAAATCCCGGGAAGAAGCGATTGAATGGGCCAAGCGCTGCCCCGCCTCGGACAACGAAGTGATCGAGGTCCGCCAGGTGCAGGAATTCTCGGACTTCCCAGCCGACGTCCAGGAAGCCGCCGCCGGGTTTCCGGAGATGCAGGCCCAATCCGCGCAGGGCAAGGGATCGTGACCCCGCAATCGCAGCACGCCCAAGCCGCCAGGAACGCGAATGCCCGCTCCGATATAGCCTCGCTTACACAACCCAACAAGGAGCCCGTCATGCCCCAACTCGATGCCTACCTGATCTTCAACGGCAACTGCGCCGACGCCATGCGCTTTTACGAACGCACGCTGGGCGGCAAGCTCGAAAGGTTGATGACCCACGCCGAGTCTCCCATGGCGGCCCAGGCGCCGCCCGGCAGCGCCGACCGGATCATGCACGCGCGTCTGGTCATAGACGGTCGCGCCCTGATGGCGTCCGACTCGATGGTCGACCAGCCCTACGAAGGGATGAACGGGTTCTCTCTGTCGCTGTACTACCCGACGGTCGCCGATGCGCAGCGGGTGTTCGACGCCCTGGCCAAAGGCGGCCAGGTGCGCATGCCTTTGCAGAAAACGTTTTGGGCCGAAGCCTTCGGCATGCTGGTGGATCACTTCGGCACGCCCTGGATGATCAACGGCGGCACGGCGAGCGCCTGAGCCAGCGCGCGATGCTCAGCCACACCGCACTCAACACCACACCGGAGATATCAATGTTCAAGATAATCGCAATCGTAGTCGTCGTTCTGATCGCCGCGGTTTTGATCTATGGTGTCCTTCCGGTAAGCCTGCATGAATTCCGCTGAGGTTCTTGATATCGTCAGTTGCCGCTTTAGGAGTGCAGGAAGGACACGGACGTTTGAGCAACCCCGAAGTCGTCAGCGTTTATGAAAAAATCTGCTGCGCTCGGGATCTCGTGTTGCATCCAGGCTGGAGGCTGGAGGCTGGAGGCTGGAGGCTTGAGGAGTCCAGCCTCCAGTCTCCAGTCTCCAGTCTCTACCGACTTCCCTTCGCTCGCGACGATTTTTTCACGAACGCTCAGCCCCTACTCTTCCAGGGCACGTGCGCAATGCGAGGCGGCCCTCAGGATATACCGCTTGACAGTCTTTTTGGATCTGCCAAGCCGCGCCGCAATCTCGACCTGGGTCAGACCATCATATCGGTTCAACAAGAAGGCATCGCGGCATAAGGCCGGGAGCTCTACGAGAGCCTGCTGGAGTCTCGTGAGCCGCGCGTGCCCCTCGGCGATCCTGTCAGGCCCCGGGGTGGGGCTCGGCAGGCTGCCTAGATCATGCTCGGGGTCTAGCCATTGTTCGCGCGTGTGTTGTTTGCGGAGATCGTCTCGACATGAGTTAGCGGCGGTGGTGAACAGGAAAGCGCGTGGATCGCGAATCGTTTCGGGGTTTCCCTGCCGTAGGAGCCGTAGATAGGTCTCCTGCAGCACGTCGTCCGCGTCCTGCGCACCCACGCGTCGCTGCGCAAACAATCGCACCTCGTCCGTGTGGCGGCGAAACAGAGATCCCAGAAACGATGTTTTCTTGGTGGCCATTGCGCAGCGACCGGTCCTTCGGCAGGGGGCGGAACGCGGGTCTTTTTCGTTGTAGCCGAGATCTTAACGCGCGGCCAAGCGCTAAGCGATGCGGCAAATTGTCGCAGGTAGACCGAATTTCCCGTCAGGGTTTCGAATGACGCAGCCCGAGCCTCTCGCTCACCAGGGTGCGAAACTGCCTAAATCTTCTGGCCGGACACTATCGAACAGATTGTGTCCCACGATCATCAAGCTACCGAATCCGATAACCCAGCTCAGCGGGAGTCTTACCAAGCCGGCCTGGGTCGCTGTCTGTGGTTCGAATGGCTTTCCGGTTTCAGAGCGCCCATTATTCGACCCGAACGACTCAACGTAGTGGCTGTAAATAGAGAGCCAATTCCAAGGCTGATAGCCCAGGCCGACACGGGGGCTAAACTGGGAATCGCGGAGAGTATCCGTTCGGAAAACCGCTGGATCATCGAACCCGCTGGTAACTGTTGCCCAGTCGTAACGCCCACCTACCCACGAGTCGGCCCCAACGCCTTTTATATTCGGTCTTTGCGAAAGAATTTGTTTATCGACATCGATGACGGGGTAAACCAGGTTGAATACATCGATAGTATCGAGTGGGCTGATAACCGTGGTACAGGGTCTCTCCCAAATCGAAACCGCGCACGATGAACCGATCATCCTAAGAAGAGCAGTTAGGCGCTGGTCTTTGGCGGCAAGTTCTTGAAATAATGATGCCGGGAGGTGCCTATGAACGAATTAGCGGTTCACCGTGTGGGTGAGGGAAACAAGGGGTTATTAGCGCCGGTGTCGGAGCCGATTGCGGTGGATATCTTTGGGGGCGAATTCATGTGGAGTGGGATCCACAAGCCGCGGTAACACCGCTGGGTCAGCTGCCGTTTTTTCATTGAGTTTCTCCAGGGAAGTGGGTTGTATGAGCCCTGGGTAGCGCACTGTCCATTGGCCTGGGTGAGTCCCAACGCGCCCCGCAAAGGGGATGTGTTGGGCACGGTGCTGTTGTCGGTGTTGTCCGGTCATCAACGGCTATGCCCATATTAATGGGTTGCGTGGTGACGGTGTGAATCCGGCATTGCTGGGTATGAGCAAGGTGGTGAGCGAGGATTCGGTCCGGCGTGCGTTCGTCCAATTGGACGAGGGGCTTGGCGTCGCCTGGCTGCAAGAGCACCTGTACCGAGTCTATGCGCCGTTGTTGAGCGAGCCGTGGATTTTGGACGCCGATGTCACGGTCAAGCCCCTCCATGGGCATCAGGAAGGGGCGGAGGTGGGTTACAACCCGCATAAGCCCGCTCGTCCCTCGCACACCTACCATAGCTATCAGATCGCCAATTTGCGTTTGGTCTTGGATGTGGAGGTGCCTCTTGTGCACTAACCCCCCTTCTCTCGCGCTCTCATCCCCCCACCCCGCACGCGGCCAGCGTGGGCCTTCGCGGCGCACCGCTGTCAAGGCCAAGCCCTACGGGTGCGCTTCGCGCAGCCTTGACAGCGGTGCGCCGCGAAGCCTTTTGGTTTTGCATGCGGGTTGGGGCGCCAGCTATTTAAAATGGGCAGTTCTTACTAGGAGCCTGTCGGACTTAAGGCGGAACTTTTGATGTGCAAACCGATCGGATCGGCAATGGATTCAATGAGCGAGCGTGCATGAGCCACTTCCGTCAATGCGATCGTGACACACCCTACCTGCT